>NZ_RAWQ01000050.1:0-49129 GCF_003668965.1 Corallococcus sp. AB030 | reverse complement strand
GGGCATGGGTGGGGCTCCAGGCGGAGGCCCAGTCTACCGCCGCCCGGCCTCCCCCACGAGTCCCCCTTCTCGGGATATCCCGTCAGTCCGCGCCCTTGATGCAGGCCACCGGCTTGAGGCGGTGGGCCACCCGGGCGAGTCCTGCCTGCTCCACCGTCTCCAGCACGTCGTCCAGGTTCTTGTAGCAGGGCCCGGACTCGTCCAGCGGCGTGGTGCGGGTGTTGAGCAGGATGCCGGCCTCCGCCATGCGCCGGTCCGTCTCCTCCTGCTGGAGCTGCCGGCGCGCGGCGGAGCGTGACAGCCGCCGGCCGGAGCCATGGTTCACCGAGTAGATGGACTTCTCCGCCCCCGGCTCCGCGAAGAGGATGGCGCTGCCCGTCTCCATGGAGCCCGGGATGAGGATGGGGTGCCCGGTGGCCTCCCACGTCGTCCCCTTGAGGGCCGGATGTCCGGCAGGGAAGGCCCGCGTGGCGCCCTTGCGTGCGACGAACCTGCCGCCCTCGCGCTGGATGAGGTTGTGGCTGATCTCGTAATAGATGTTCGCGGTGCCGCCGAACACGTCCTCGAGCGCCCCGCACACGGCCTCTCCGATGAGCAACCGGTTGGCCACGGCGAAGTTGGCCGCCATGTTGTGCAGGTTCCAGTAGCTGCGGCCCAGGGCGCTGTCCGCGTCCAGCCAGACGAAGTCCTCGCTGCGGCTCTTGAGGCCCAGCTGCGCGGCGCCTGCCACGAAGAAGTGCTTGGCGATGTTCCAGCCGAAGCCCCGGCTGCCGGTGTGGAGCATCACCCAGACACGGCCCGTCTCATCCACCTGCATCTCGGTGAAGTGGTTGCCGCCGCCCAGGCTGCCCAGCTGTCCGCGCTTGTCATAGGCGCGCTCGGGGATGGAAACGCCGGTGTCCTCCACGGGGATGAAGTCGCGCTCGGTGACGGAGCGGCTTCGGCCCAGGGCCTTGGCGCCGTGGCGCAGGACTTCCTTGAGGGTGGGCTCGCTGAGCTTGCGCTGCTTGCGTGCCCGGGTGGCGCCCACGCCCACGGCGATGCGGTCGGTCACCTCGTCGATCCACTGGCGGCGCTTCGCGGGGTCGGCGACGTCCTCCACGGTGAGGGAGGTCTGCAACTGCACCATGCCGCAGCCGATGTCGTAGCCGGCGGCGGTGGGCAGCAGGACGCCGTCCGTCTCCACGATGGTGCCGATGGGGACGCCGTAGCCCACGTGACAGTCGGGCGTGACGGCGACGCGGGTGACGCCGGGGAAGGTGGCGGCGTTGACGACCTGATCGAAGACGGCGTCTTCCAGCGGGGGGGCTTCCGGGTTGCCTTCCTCCCCCCAGAGGAGCTTGTCGGAGAGGAACAGATCCGCGTGCACGCGCATCGTCTTGGTGCGCGGCAGGACGTAGTGGCCCTCGGAGACCTTTTCCAGGTGTTGCTTCCAGCTCATGGTGAATCCCCCAGGTGGGTGAACCCGCGGCAGGGACGAAGCCCTCCATCATCCCTGACGGTGCCGGTTTCCGGACACACGATTGGCTGCCTGCCTGGCGTTCGCCGAGGGGAAATCCCCTGGGGTGGACGGAGGGAACGGCCGGGAGTGCACGGAGCGGCATTCAGACAAGCCCGGGGGTTGCGGCGGAGGATCGGCATTCCCATTTCTGCAGCGTGCATCAAGGGGGTGGGCGATGGGGTTTTTGACGGGGATGGTGCTGGCGGTGTCGTTGCAGGCGGGGCCGGTGGAGATGACCGCGGCTCCGGTGTTCAATCCGTCGCTGTGCGCCAAGAAGCGCGTGGATCCATGCGGGTGCCATCACGTGTACGGCATCCGGCACTGCCACCAGAACCGGAAGAGCAACCACTGCGAGGCGCAGGTCCGCGCCTACGAGCCGGACGTGGGGCAGGAGACCGCGGAAGCGACGAACCCGCTCCAGAGCCTCATCGACCCGGCGAAGTCCGTGTCCATGTAGGACGGTCCCTGAACGGGGTGGAGCATCCGGGCGTCCTTCCCTGAAGAGGGGAGGGCGCCACGGTGCGTTGTGGGGACGGCTATCCGGGGTCCAGGGACCAGGTGCCTTCCTTCCAGTGCTTCAATACGATCGAGGCTTCGAAGGGAACGAGGCCCTGGCCCTTGGCGGCTTCCTCCAGGACGGCCTTGGCTTCAGCCGTCCGGTAGCGGAGCAGGGTCGCAGCGGCCGTCACCCGTACGTCCATGCGCTCATGCTTGAACAACACGAGGAGCGCATCCCGTCCGGCATCACCGTGGGCCAGGAGTTGATCGATCGCCGCGTTGTACTTCCTGGCGTGCTTGTTTCCGGTCTTCGCGTCCCCTTTCCAGATGGCGTCGGTCTGGGCGGCGACGTGCTTCGCGACCTGTTCGACCAGTTCCTCCAGCGTCATCACCAGACTCCTTCGGGATGGTGAGTCGGAGCAACGGCTCAACCACGAAGGCGGGCTGGCTGCAAAGACCTTGTCACTCCTCACACCACCTCAATGCGCGGCGGCTGGCTCCCCGGGAAGCACCTCGGAACGGCTCACTTCAAGGTCGCTCTCCGAGCGGATGATGACCCAGCGTGCCTGTGGCGACACGCGCAGGGCCACCACGTTCGGCGCCAGGCGGCGCATCTCCGGCTTGTAGGGCATCACCGCGGACGGAGGCTTCGTTGGTGGGGCGCCGGGCGCGCGGTTCTTCAGCGCGAGGACCTTCACCGTGGGGCGCTCCGGCGTCGGAGCAGGATTCACCGTGGACGGCGGCACGGCCGGCCGTGCCTTCTGGGGCACGCTCCTGCTCACCATCACCGGCGTGATGCACGGAGGCGTATTCCCTCCCGGCTGCTCGGCCCCCTCCGCCGGTGGATCCCCGAAGGCGAACATCGACACGATGACCTTCGGCAGCGTCACGGCCTCCGGCGCACCCGCCGCCACCTGCGCCATGGAACGGGACATCGTCGTCGTCGCTGAATCCAGCGCGGGCGTCACGGTCGGCATGGCAGGACGCGGATGGGGCAGCACCGCCTGCCGTCCCGGTCCCTGCATCACGCTCGGTGTCCCATGGACGTTCACCGGCGTGACGGACGGCGCCACCGGGAGAGCCCTCGGTGCGTCCGGCCCCTGCGCGTCGTTGCGCACGAAGGACGGCGGCACGCTGCGCATCCGTCCGGGCGGCGGCGTCGGCGGCAGCCGGTCGAAACGGTAGAGCTCCTCGTCCTCCAGTGCCGTCGGAGTCACCGCGCCCTGACCCATCCGCGCCAACTCCTGCTGCAACGCCGCGTCGCGCGGATCCAATTCCAGCGCGGCCTTCAGCGCACCCCTTGCGCGGGACTCGCAACCCAACGACAACAGCACCCGGGCGGCTTTACGGTACGCGGCAATCGCTTGCTCCTTCTGCCCCGCGCGGCGGCAGGCCTCCGCCAGCCGGACGCGCACATTCGCGTCGCGCGGGAGCATCTTCGCGAGCTGCGCGTACGTTTCCACGCACTGCGCATACCTCCCCCGCTGGTACAGCGCATGGGCGGCTTCCTTCAAATCCCGTAGCTTCATCGACTCGCGCTCGCTCATGGGGGTCTCCGCGTCGGTGTCGCTCCCGTGAGCTAGCAGGCGACGTGCCGCGCTCCCGTGACGTGCGCTCGCGTTCACTGCCGTGCCCCCACCGCGCCCCCAGGCTGGAAACCCTGTCCTCCACCCGGCGGACCCCAAGGCAATCCACCGTGTCCCCGTGCACGCTGTCCGCTGAAGGACCCGGCCTGAACCCTGTAGAAATGGGAACCACGCTGTAACAACGTCAGTGCGCGCATCGCGGGGGGCTCTCAGGAGACGTCGGATGCCAGCGCATGGGACATTGGGGCAGCTCCGGACTCCGCCGGAGTCACCCGGAGGTTGCATTCATGGCTTCACGCTTCGTGGCCCTGACGTTGGGAACCCTGCTGCTCAGCGCCCTGCCCGCGGGGGCGAAGGAGCCCGCTGCTCGCGCTGGGGACTCGAAGGAGCTTCCTCCCGCGGACGAGACGCTCACCCTGAAGAAGGGCGCGAAGCAGGTGCTGACGGTGCAGGGAATGAGCCGCGTGGCGCTGGGCGACCCGTCCGTCGCGGACGTGAAGACCACCGGGAAGGACGGCGTGGAGGTCTCCGCGCTGGCGAAGGGGACGACCACGCTCATCATCTGGGGCAGTGACGGCAAACGCCGCACGTACCGCATCGTGGTGGACGGCTAGCGCCCCCCGAAGCTCCGGAGCCTCACGGCTCCGACAGCAGGAACAGCGCGTGCGAGCTGGCGATGGGCCGCGTGCGGTCGTCCTGCCAGGCCTCCACGCGCACGTTGGCCACGCGGCGTCCCTGTCGCGTGATGAATGCTCGCGCGAAGGTGTCCTGCGCCTTGCCCGAGCGCAGGAAGTCCACCGTGGTGGAGATGACCTTGGGCACGCGCTCGGTGTCTGTCTTGAGCAGCAGCTCGAAGATGGCGCTCGATTCCAGCAGCGCCCCCAGCGTGCCGCCGTGCAGCGCGGGCAGGATGCTGTTGCCGATGAGGTGCGGCGCGTAGCGCATGCGGCAGAGCATCTCGCCGGCCAGGTTCTCCACGCCAATGCCCACGAAGCGCGTGTAGGGGATGGCGTCCGTGAGGCGGTGGTACTCGCGCGACTGGCGCACCTGTCGCACCAGGTCCGCGAGGGGAAGCGAAGGCGTGCTCATCAGCTCTCCACCCGCATGAAGGTGCCCTGCGACGAGGCCACCGGCGTCGCAGGGTCGCCCTGGTGCACCAGCGCGCGCACGAAGGCGACCATGCGGGTGACCTTGTAGCACTCGGCCTGCGCGGTCAGCGGCAGGCCCGGGCGCGCGGGGCGCAGGTAGTCGATTCGCAGGTCCAGCGTGACGATGGCCGCGAACGCGCCCAGCGCCGCCATCACCGCCGCGCCGCTCGCCGCGTCGATGAGCGTGGTCACCGCGCCGCCCGCCACCACCCCCGTCTCCGGGTTGCCGACGAGCACATCCGCGTAGGGCATCACCACCGTCGCGTCCGTGGGCCCCACCGCTTCCAGCCGCAGCCCGAGCGCATGGTTGTGGGGCACCGCCTCGGTGAACAGGACGGAGAGCGCCTCGCGCCGCTCCGCCGGGTCCGTGGAAAGACTGAAGTCCGACATGGGCTGGATGCAGTAGCAGATTCGGACCGCGCCGGGGGAACGCACCGCGGCACGCCGCGCCCAGGAACACGCCTGCCCGTCCGCGAGTTCACGGGCGCCCTGACAGCCCACGCATCCTGGCAGGATGCCGCGCCCCGCGTCTTCCCCGAGGACACTTCCGGTGAACCGACCTCTCTCCGCCCTCTGCTTCGCACTGCTCGTCCCAGGTCTGCTCCTGGCGGCGCAGCCCCTGCCCCGGCCCGCGAGTGCACCCGAGCCCGCACCTCCAGGGCAGGGTGAAGCGCCTCCGCAGGAACCGCCCAAGCCGCCCGCGCCCAAGGACACCGCGCGCGAAGCCGCCCGGGCGAGCGAGGGCGACGGCGGCACCCTGGCCCCCGTCGCCACGACGGAGCAGCCGGACGCGAAGAAGGAGGAGTGGAAGGTGGACGCGCCCCCGGGCGTGGCCAGCACGCAGGTGCCCATCGACGTGCGCGAGGGCACGTGGATGAACGTGGACGTGAGCCCGCGCGGAGACGAACTCCTCTTCGACCTGCTGGGAGACATCTACGCGCTGCCCATCGCGGGCGGCGAGGCCCGCGCGCTGACGTCCGGCGCCGCGTGGGACATGCAGCCGCGCTACAGCCCGGACGGGAAGTCCATCGCGTTCACCAGCGACCGGGGCGGCGGGGACAACATCTGGGTGATGGACCGCGACGGCAAGAACCCGCGCGCGGTGACGCAGGAGAAGTTCCGTCTGCTCAACAGCCCGGCGTGGAGTCCGGACGGCCAGTTCCTGGTGGCGCGCAAGCACTTCACCGGCCGACGCTCGCTGGGCGCGGGCGAGGTGTGGATGTTCCACCGCGCGGGCGGCGAAGGCGTGAAGCTCACCGAACGCGCCAACGACCAGAAGGACCTGGGCGAGCCCGTGTTCTCCCCGGACGGCCGCTACGTCTACTTCAGCCAGGACGTCACGCCGGGGAAGTCCTTCGAGTACGACAAGGATCCGAACAAGGAACTCTACGCCATCCAGCGGCTGGACCTGGACGCGAAGGAGGTGGAGCCCTTCGTCACCGGCCCGGGTGGCTCCATCCGGCCCACGCCGTCGCCGGACGGCAAGCAGCTGGCGTTCGTGCGGAGGGTGCGCGGCAAGAGCGTGCTGTACGTGACGGACGTGAAGTCCGGGGCGGAGCGGCCGCTGCATGACGGGCTCGACCGGGACATGCAGGAGACGTGGGCCATCCACGGCGTGTCTCCGGTGATGGCGTGGACGCCGGACAACAAGTCGCTGGTGTTCTGGGCGAGCGGGAAGCTGCACCGCATCGACGTGGCGACGAAGAAGGTGTCGCCCATCCCCTTCCACGTGAAGGGGACACGCACGGTGTTCGCGGCGGTGAAGGGCACGCGCGCCGTGGCGCCGGACCGCTTCGACGTGAAGATGCTGCGCTGGATGCAGGTGTCACCGGATGGCAAGAGGCTGGTGTACCAGGCGCTGGGCAAGCTTTACGTGAAGGAGCTGCCGTCGGGGACACCGCGGCGGCTGACGCGGCAGAACGAGCACCTGGAGTTCTATCCGTCGTTCTCGCGGGACGGGCGCTCCATCGTCTACACGACGTGGGACGACGATGCGCTGGGCGCGGTGCGCGTGGTGTCGGTGACGGGCGGCGAGGGCCGCGTGGTGACGACGCAGCCGGGCTTCTATGTGGAGCCCGCGATGAGCCCCGACGGCAGGTGGGTGGTGTACCGGACGACGGGCGACGGCTACCTGATGCCGGGCACGTGGAGCCGGGAGACGGGGCTGTTCGTGGTGCCGTCCACCGGTGGAGGCGTGGCGCGCAAGCTGACGCGGGACGGGGAGCAGCCGCACTTCGGCGCGAAGTCGGACCGCGTGTACTTCCTGCACGTGGAGTCCAAGGACGTGGAGGACGTGCGCACGCTGCGCAGCATCGGGCTGGACGGGGACGAGCCGCGCACGCACCTGACCAGCGGTGGCGCGCTGGAGATGCGCGTGTCGCCGGACGACAAGTGGGTGGCCTTCCGCGAGGACTTCAACGCCTACGTGACGCCCTTCGTGCGCGGCGCGAAGGAGGCGCGGGTGGGGCCGGGCACCAAGGCGATGCCGGTGACGCAGGTGAGCCGTGACGCGGGCGAATACCTGCACTGGTCCGGCACGGACGCGCGGCTGTCCCTGCACTGGGCGCTGGGGTCCAGGCTCTACACGCGGGCGCTGAAGGACGCGTTCACGTTCATGGACGGCGCGCCCAAGACGCTGCCGCCGCCGGAGGCGGACGGGGTGGACGTGGCGTTCTCCGCGAAGTCGGACGTGCCGGAGGGGACGCTGGCGCTGGTGGGCGGGCGGCTGGTCACCATGAAGGGCGAGCAGGTGGTGGAGGAGGGCGTGGTGGTGGTGAAGGGCAACCGCATCGTGGCGCTGGGCCCGGTGGGGAAGGTGAACGTGCCTGCGTCCGCGAAGGTGGTGGACGTGAAGGGCAAGACGCTGATGCCGGGCCTGATTGACGTGCACTGGCACGGGGCCATGGGCGTGGACGGGCTGATGCCGGAGCAGAGCTGGGTGCAGGCGGCGTCGGTGGCGTTCGGGGTGACGACGCTGCACGACCCGTCCAACCACTCGGAGACCATCTTCGCCGCGAGTGAGCTGGGCAAGGCGGGGATGCTGACGTCGCCGCGCATCTTCTCCACGGGCACCATCCTGTACGGGGCGGCGAGCGCGGACGCGCACGTCGAAATCGACACGCTGGACGACGCGCGCCGTCACCTGCGGCGGATGAAGGCGTTGGGGGCGTTCAGCGTGAAGAGCTACAACCAGCCCCGGCGCGACCAGCGGCAGAAGATCCTCCAGGCGGCGCGCGAGCTGGACATGCTGGTGGTGCCCGAGGGCGGATCGCTGCTCCAGCACAACCTGACCATGGTGGTGGATGGGCACACGGGGCTGGAGCATTCGCTGCCGGTGTCGCGCATCTACGACGACGTGCGCCAGCTCTGGAAGGGCACGCAGGTGGACTACACGCCGACGCTGGGCGTGGCCTACGGCGGGCTCATGGGGGAGAACTACTGGTACCAGAAGACGAACGTCTGGGAGGACACGCGCCTGTTGTCGTTCGTGCCCCGGCGCGTGGTGGACGGGCGCTCACGGCGCCGCGTGATGATTCCTGACGAGGAGTTCAACCACCAGAACGTGGCCCGCGCGGCGAAGGAGCTGAACGACCTGGGCGTGAGCGTGCAACTGGGCGCGCACGGTCAGCGTGAAGGCCTGGCGGCGCACTGGGAGCTGGCGATGTTCGTGCAGGGCGGCATGTCGCCGATGCAGGCCTTGCGCGCGGGCACGATCAACGGCGCGCGCCACCTGGGCATGGACAAGGACCTGGGCTCGCTGGAGGTGGGGAAGCTGGCGGACCTGGTGGTGTTGGACAAGAACCCCCTGGAGGACATCTCCAACAGCCGTACGGTGCGCTACACGATGGTGAACGGCCGGCTGTACGACGCGAACACGCTGAATGAAGTGGGCACGCGGCAGCGCACGCGCGCGAAGTTCTACTTCGAGAAGGACGGCAACGAGGGCTGGAGCCCCCGCGCCACCACGCACGCCACGGAGCAGGTCTGCGATTAGGATTCGTGCTGTTGTTTTGTGGAGCTGTCGCGGGCTGCGCAGGTGGCCCGCGACAGTTCCGGCAGTCCCTTGGCCCGGGGCCTGGACCGGGCTGCGTCAGCACGGTGGATTGCCAATGCAAGAACGGCTCGGCGGCGGCGTGCGAGCAGGTGGAGGTGATGAAGCCGCCCCGGCCCTGGAAGCCGAACCCGTTGCCTCCTCCTGGAGCGGATAAGGAACTGGAGAAGTCGGAGAAGGAAAAGGTCAGGGAGACCTGCACCCAGGACTACATTCGCTGTGTCGATGCAGGCGGGGAGCGCAAGCCAGGACGGGTGGAGGGAGAGAGCCGTTGTGACTCGTGTCGGTCCTATTGCATGGCCAACGGGTTCTGGCCTGACGCCGTTTACAGCTGGAACGGGAAGGCATTGGAATGCCCGCGATAATGAAGAAAGCGTTCCAGGATCCGCCCTTTAGGGCTCCGGCCTGGAGTGCCTTCATCGATGATGTGGCGGACGTGAGTGCCCTCGCGTCCAGGGACTGGCCTCGGTTCCGCGCGGGCCTCAAGCAGGTGGAGCGGCGACATGCGGGACGGGTTCCGTCAGCTTCGCTTCTCCGCTTCATCGCCAAGACCGCCTTCTTCTGTGCCGCTCATTGGGGGCAGACCCCGCGGGTCGTGCGAGGCGCCCTGCGCGCCTACCTGAAGCATCCGGTGGACACCCGGATGTACTCGTACACGGCCGCGGAGTACTGGCAGTGGGCGTTCAAGGTCTCTCCCGAGGACCTGCCCGCCGCGGAGGCCATGCTCGCGGAGGTCCGCGAGTACCTGCCGTCCCTGGACGACCACGAGCGCCGCAACACGGAAGGCCTGCTGGCCTTCCTGGAGCGCCAGCGCGGCTGACCTCTCAGCGGGCCGTCGCGGCCACCTGCGCCAGGGCCTGCTGTATCTGCGGCAGCGCGTAGGGCTTGGGCAGCACCACCACGCCCAGCCACTGCTGCGGATCCCCATCCAGCGCCGCGCGGCCATGGCCAGACGCGATGATGATGCGCATGGCGGGCTTGCGCAGCGCCACCTCGCGCGCCAGGTCCACGCCGGACATGCCCGGCAGCGTCACGTCCGTGAAGAGCACGTCGAACCGCTCCGCCGCCAGCGCCACCCGCGCCTCCTCCGCGCTCGCCACCGACATCACCGCGTGGCCCAGCAGCCCCAGCAACTCGCCGGCGGACGCGCGGATGTCCTCGTCGTCCTCCACCAGCAGGACGCGCATCCGTCGCGCGGCCTCCAGCGTCGCCGACGTTTCCCCGGGGCGCGGCACCTCCGGCCACTGGAGCTTCGGCGTCGCCATCCGTTGCTGCCGCTGGTCCAGCAGCGCCCGCACCTTGCGCGCCAGGTCCTCGCGCCGGTACGGCTTGGACAAGAGGCTCACGCCCGGGTCCAGCCGGCCGCCGTGCACGATGGCGTTCTCCGTGTAGCCGGACGTGAAGAGCACCTCGATGTCCGGCTGCAGCGACTTCGCCTGCCGCGCCAGCTCCGGACTGCGCACCGGCCCCGGCATCACCACGTCCGTGAAGAGCAGGTCCACCGCCACGCCGCTCTTCAGGATGGACAGCGCGCTCTGGCCGTCCACCGCGCGCAACACGCGGTAGCCCAGCTCCGTCAGCAGCTCCACCACCGTCGCGCGGACCTCCGCGTCGTCCTCCACCGCGAGGATGGTCTCCTTCCCGCCCTCCACGGGCCCCGTCACCACCTCCGTCACCGGAGCCTCCGGCTGGAAGGCGCGCGGCAGGTACACCTTCACCGTCGTGCCGTGACCCAACTCGCTGTAGATCTTCACGTGCCCGCCGGACTGCTTCACGAAGCCGTACACCATGCTCAGCCCCAGGCCCGTGCCCCGGCCCTCCGGCTTCGTGGTGAAGAAGGGCTCGAACGCGCGCTCCATCACCTCCTGCGACATGCCCCCACCCGTGTCCGACACAGCCAGCAGCACGTACGCCCCGGCCATCACCTCCGGGTGCGCCTGCGCGTAGTGGTCGTCCAGCGCCGCGTTGCTCAACTCCAGCGTCAGCTTCCCGGCGCCCCCCATCGCGTCGCGCGCGTTGATGGCCAGGTTGAGGATGACGTTCTCCAACTGGTGCGGATCCGCCATCGTGTTCCACAGCCCGCCGCCGATGACCGTCTCCACCTCCACGTCCTCGCCCAGCGCGCGGCGCAGGAGGTCGTCCATGCCCCGCACCAGCCGGCCCAGGCTCAACGAGCGAGGCTCCAGCGGCTGCCGCCGCGAGAACGCCAGCAACTGCCCGGACAGCCGGGCCCCGCGCTCCACCGCGCCCAGCGCTGACCGAACCCGATTCAAGCCCCGCTCGTTGCCCGCGACATCTCGCTGGAGCAGTTGCAGGTTGCCGCCCACCACCTGGAGCAGGTTGTTGAAGTCGTGCGCCACGCCGCCCGTGAGCTTCCCCACCGCCTCCATCTTCTGCGCCTGCCGCAGCTGCTCCTCCGTCTGCCGCTGCTCGGTGACGTCGCGCCCGCTGGCGTACAGCACGCCGTCCTCCGGCACCGGCACCGCCGTCCAGGAGATGCGCCGGTAACCGCCGTGCTTGCACCGGTAGGCGCTCTCGAAGTTCAGCGTGGGATTTCCTCCCTCCAGGCGGTGCACCTCGGAGCGCGTCCGCGAGTAGTCCTCCGGGCGCTCCAGCCACTCCGACGTGCGGCCCAGCAGCTCCTCCTCCGTCCACCCCAGCATCTGCGTCCAGGCCGGGTTGACGCTGAGGAACTTCCCCTCCGACAGGCTCCCCACCACCAGCAGGTCCTGGGACACGTTCCACACGCGGTCCCGCTCCCGGGTGCGCTGCGCCACGCGCTGCTCCAGCGTCTCGTTGGCCCGCTTCAGGTCCGACAGCGCCTTGAGCCTGGACAGCGTCGCCCACACGCGGTCGGCGACGTTGCGTGACAGCTCGATCTCCTCCGCGGTCCACGTGCGCGGCTGCACGTCGTGCAGGAACAGCACCGCCACGAACCGGCCGTGCTCCAGCAGCGGGATGTTGAACAGTGCCCGGATGCCTACCTGCTCCAGCGTGGCCGCATGGGGCGCCGTGCGCGGGTCCTTCCGCACGTCCGGGATGGTCACCACCTCGCCCTTCAGGAGGTCTTCCAGGAACACGCCGTAGTCGTGGAAGCGGTGCACGCCCTCCACGCGCGCCACGTCCGGCGAGGCCACCCAGTTCGGGTGCATCAGCACCAGCGCGTGCGCCGCGTCCACCGTGCCGTAGCCCGCGCGCGGCACGCCCAGCATCCGCCCCACCACCTCCATGGCCAGCTTCGCGGCGGCGTCCGGGGACGAGGCCTCGCGCAGCCGGTCCGCCATCTCCAGCAGCGCCGTCTGCCGCAGCTCCGCCCGCTTGCGCGCGTCGATGTCCACCAGCACGCCGGGAAAGCGCAGCGGCGCGCCCTGCGCGGAAAGGTGGCAGTGGCCGCTGGCCTCCACCCACCGGTGCGCGCCGTCGGCGCGGAGCACGCGGTACTCGGAGCGGTACGCACCGCCCGTCTCCAGCACGCGGGCGATGAGCGCTTCCACCCGGGGCCGGTCCTCCGGGTGGATGGCGGCCACGAACTGGGAGATGGGCAGACCTTCGCGCGCCTGCACGGGGTCCAGTGAGAAGGAGTGCGCGAAGCGCTCGTCCGCGACGACGCGGTTGTCGGGCACGTCCCACACCCAGGTGCCAATCATTGCCTCGGCGTTCAGCGCCAATTGCACGCGCTCGTTCGCCTCGCGCAAGGCATCGTCGGCCTGGTGGCGCTCGGTGATGTCCTGGGTGATGCCCACCAACTGCACCGGCTTGCCGGCCGCGTCGTACACCAGCGACGCGCGCCGGTGGATCCACCGCACGGCCCCGGTGTCATGACGGCGGATGCGGTACTCCACCGACGGCGTGACCCGCCCCGAGGAGCGCGTGCGCGCGTTGGACACGTGGTGCCGGTCCTCCTCCAGCACGAGCGCCTCGATGACCGATGCGGGCAGCATGTCCGAGACCGGCACGCCGTACAGCCGGCAGAACTCCGGCGTCACCGTCAGCTGGTTGGTGGCGATGTCCAGCGTGAACACGCCAATGCCGCCCGCCTCCTGGGCCAGCCGCAGCTGTTCCTGCCTCACGCGCGCGTCGGCGTTCCCTCCAGGGGGCGCTGGGACGCCGGGGACCGTGCCAGCGCCGTCATCCAGGCCCGCGGCGCGCAGGCGGAATCGCAGACGTTCGACCTCGGCCCTCAGGGCCTGTTCCGTTTCGGAAAGGGGCACGATCATGAGCGGGGGACCGTGGGTCGGGGGGACGACCTCCGGCCGCGGCACTGTCGCCCGGGTCCTCCGGAGGGGGCAACGGAGAATTCCGAAGGAGGCATTCCTCCGGAACCGGAACACCTCCCCGGTGACGGCGTCCGCGCCCGGCTGTTCCAGGTGAACGCCCGAAGGCGCGTCGCCAGTCCCTCGTGCCGGCGCGCGAGCCCCTTTTTCCCGTCGCCTTGACGCAGGGCAGCCAGGGCGTCAGGTCGTCCTGAACCCTGGGGAATACAGCGCGCGGCGGCGTGTCCTGGGCCTCCAGAAGCGGGAAGACGTCACGGGTTACCCAGGGCAAATGCGAGCCATGGGACGTCCCGCGTTGCGGAGAGTCGTGAACACTCACATCACCCGCGGGTCGCAATGCTCACTTCCCGCCTTGACGCTGCCGGGAATTTCTTTAAAGAATGCACGCACGTCCTCTTCTTCTTGGAAGATGGCGTATGTACCGGGCCTCGCGTTCCCCAACCGCGGAACCGGTGCGTGACGTCCCAGTTGAGCCCCGCGCGCCGCGTTCCCCCTCTCGGCGCGCGGTGGCCCCTGGGACTTCCACCCCGCCCCTCCTCACTCATCAGGTCCCCTCGAGGATTCGAGTGTCCACGTCCACCTTCGTCCTGCCCGTCTCGCTGGCCCTGCAGCTGCTCACCTCGGCATCGCCTTCCCCCCAGAACACGGCGACCGCGCCCTCCCAGGAGCCCGCGCCGAAGTCCCCGGCCACGTCGTCGGTGAAGGCCACGCCCCCGGCCGTGACGAAGCTGAGCGCCGCGCAGCAGGCCACGGCGGCGAAGCTGGTGGGTCCCGCGCTCGCGGAAGGCCATGCGTACGCGCGGCTGGCGGAGCTGACGGATGGCATCGGGCCGCGCCTGTCGGGCTCCGAGTCCGCGGAGGCCGCGGTGCAGTGGGCCCTGCGCAGCTTCCAGGCGGATGGGGTGAAGGCGTGGAAGGAGCCGGTGAAGGTGCCTCGCTGGGTGCGGGGCGAGGAGCACGGCGAAATCCTGGCCTCCGAGCGCACGCGCGGACTGCCGCTGGCGCTGCTGGCCCTGGGCGGCAGCGCGCCCACGCCTCCGGAGGGCATCACCGCGGAGGTGGTGGAGGTGAGCTCGCTGGAGGAGCTGGCGGCGCTGGGTGACAAGGTGAAGGGCCGCATCGTGTTCTTCAACCACACCATGTCGGAGGCGGCGGACTACGGCCGCTTCGCGGGGCTGCGAGGCCGGGGTCCGGCGGCGGCGGCGAAGCAGGGCGCGGTGGCCGCGCTGGTGCGCTCGCTGGCCACGGCGTCGCTGCGCACGCCGCACACGGGCTCCACGCGCTTCGACGAAGGCGGCCCGCGCCTGCCCGCGGCGGCGGTGTCGGTGGAGGACGCGCTCACGTTGCACCGGATGCTCCAGGGCGGAGCGGTGAAGGTGCGGCTGGTGCTGGGGTGCTCGGATCTGCCGGACGCGGACTCGTCCAACGTGGTGGCGGAGGTGCGGGGCCGCGAGAAGCCGGACGAGGTGGTGCTCCTGGGCGCGCACCTGGACTCGTGGGACGTGGGCACGGGCGCGCACGACGACGGCGCGGGCGTGGTGATGGTGATGGAGGCCGCGCGGCTCATCGCGAAGCTGCCCCAGGCGCCCCGGCGCACGGTGCGCGTGGTGCTGTTCATGAACGAGGAGAATGGGCTGCGCGGCGGCCGCGCGTACGCGGAGACGCACGCGAAGGAGCTGCCCAAGCACGTGGCCGCGATCGAAATGGACGCGGGCGGCGGGCGGCCCCTGGGCGTGAGCCTGCACGCGGGGCCGGGCGGTGAGGCGCTGATGCGTCCGTGGCTGGCGCCGTTGGAGGGACTGGGCGCCGCGCAGTTCCTGGTGGGGCACGCGACGGGCGCGGACCTGAGCCCGATGGAGCCCGCGCACGTGCCCTTCGTGGGCGTGCGGGTGGACAGCAGCCGCTACTTCGACGTGCACCACTCCATGGCGGACACGCTGGACAAGGTGGACCCCCAGGACCTGTCGCGCAGCACCGCCGCGGTGACGTGGATGGCGTACGCGCTGGCGGAGTCGCCGGGCACGCTCGTGCGTCCCACCGCGCCGGAGTCGGACACGCCGCCGCCGCCGAAGAAGTAGGCCGCTGCTACGCCTCCGCCGGGGCCTTGCGCGGTCCGCCCCGGCGAAGCGGCAGCTCCGGCAGCAACAGTGTAACGAGCAGGGCCGCCAGCGCGACGAAGATGGCGACGCGGTACACGGCCATCGTCGCGCGGGTGAAGGACTCCTTCATCGCGCGGTCCACGCGGTCCACGGTGGACAGCGCGCGGGCCTCGTCCGCGTCCACTCGCGCGCGGGCTTCGGGCCCTTCTCGCAGGGCCTGCCGCCGCTCCTCGGCGAAACCCTCCCGCAGCTTCGCCTTCACCTGCTCCGGCTGGAACCGCTGGCCCTGCGGCGCGCCTTCTCCTCCGCCCAGGCTCGCCGGCGCGGACGCGTGCAATTCCTGCCGCACGTCCGGAGGCAGTCCGCTCGTGGCCTGCTGCGTGCGCGCGTGCATCTCCCGGCCCAGCGTGCCCGCGAACACGGAGCCCAGGAGCGCCACGCCCACCGTCATGCCCAGCTGCCGGAAGAACGTCGTCGCGGACGTGGCCACGCCAATGCGCTGGGGCGGCACGGAGTTCTGCACGGCCACGGTGTAGAGCGGGATGGACGGGCCCAGGCCCAGGCCCACCAGCACCATCTTCACCGTGACCTCGGCCTGGGTGGAGTCGGGCGTCAGCGTGAAGCCCATCACCGCGAAGCCGCCCATGAGGAACAGCAGCGCCCCCACCATCAGCGCCTTGTAGCGGCCCATCCGGGACACCAGCTGCCCGGACAGGACATTGCCCGCCACCACGCCCAGCGTCAGCGGCGTCAGCGTCAGCCCGGAGTGCGTCGCGGACAGCCCCACCACGTTCACCATGAACAGCGGCAGGAAGGTGACGGACGCCAGGAACACCGCGCCAATGGTGAACACCGCCGCGTTGCCCGCGGAGAACGCGCGCAGGCGGAACAGCGACGGATCCAGGAGCGGCTCCTTCGCCTGGCGCTCCCGCCACACGAAGAGCCCCAGCCCCACCGCCGACAGCGCGAACAATCCCAGGATGGGTGCGGAGCCCCACGGGAACCCGCCCGCCCTTGGCGACGCCGCGCCATGGCCCAGGCTGAGCGCGAGCAGCAGCGGCACCACGCCCACCGCCAGCGCCACCGCGCCCAACACGTCCAGCTTCCCGCCGTGCACGCCCTCCGGCTTGAGCGGCGGCATGCGCAGGAAGATGAGCGCCAGCGCGAGCGCGCCCACCGGCAGGTTGATGAAGAACACCCAGTGCCAGCCCAGCGCGTCGGTGATGAAGCCGCCGGCCAGCGGGCCAATGACGCTGGACAGGCCGAACACCGCGCCGAACAGGCCCTGGTACTTGCCCCGGTCGCGCGGCGGGAACAGGTCCGCCACCACCGCCAGCGAGCCGGTGAAGAGCGCCGCGCTGCCCAGCCCCTGCACCGCGCGGCAGAGGATGAGCACGAGCGTGGAGCGGGCCGCGCCGCACAGGAAGCTGCCGGTGAGGAACACGGCGATGCCCGCCACCAGCACCGCGCGGCGGCCCAGCAGGTCGGACAGCTTGCCCCACACGGGCACCATCATCGTGGACGCCACCAGGTACGCGGTGGTGAGCCACGGGTAGTGCTCCGGCGCGATGTGGAGATCCGCCTGGATGGTGGGCCCCGCCGTGGCCACGATGGTCTGGTCCAACGCCGCGAGCAGCAGCCCCAGCAGCGCTCCCGCCAGCGTGAAGGCCTTCTGTGAACGGCTGAACCGCTCGGAGGCCGGAGCGGCGCGGGAGTCCAGGGCGGTGTCGGCGGCGGTGTCGGCCATGGCTCGGGCACGCACTCAGGGCGCGTGCATTCGCGCGAATCTGGGGACGGCGTCGGGGGCTGGCCACGTCCGCCTGCCCGGCTGCTCTCCGTCCGGAAGGCAATGCGCCGTCGGGCAGGTGTCGGAAGCACCGTTCATCCAGCAAGGGCCTTTCGGGGAACGGAGCGCGCCGCTCTATCCTGCGCACCCCTTCATGCCGGACATCGGATGCGCTGGGGGCGTGAGCGCGTCCTGCCCAGGAGTGAACATGCGGACCCGTGGAGCGCTGGCCTGCGCCGTGGTGATGTTCCTGACGGCGGGTTGCAAGGACGACCCCAAGCCCCAGCCCGACGCGGGTGTCCCGGACGCGGGCTCTCAAGACGATGCCGGCACCGCCGGGCCCACCCTCTCCGAAACGCCACGCTGGCAGGTGGAAGGCGATGGCCTCGACGCGAAGGAGTGCTTCGGCCGTGGCGTGGCGCTGGGGGACCTCGACGGTGACGGCCGCAAGGACCTGGTGGTGATTTCACCGCCGTGCACCAGCGGCCCCACGAACCCTGGCCGCGTGATGGTGTACTCGGGGCAGGCGTCCTACTTCTCCCAGACACCCGTCACCTCCACGCTGTCGTGGGTGCATCCCAGCCCGCGCACGTCGGGTTACCAGATGACGGTGGGCACGGGCGACGTCGACGGGGACGCGTACGCGGACGTGGTGGTGAAGAGCTACTACGGCGTCAGCGTGTACAAGGGCGGACCGGACCTGGCCCAGGTGTTCGCCCAGCCGCTGTTCCGCGTGCCGGACTCGTCGACCACGCGCTTCGCCATCGGGCGGCTGCTGGACGTGGATGGCGACGGGCTGGACGACCTCATCGTCTCCACCTTCACCGGGAGCACCACGATCTACCGCGCGACGCCCGGAGGGAAGGAGGGCCCCTTCACCAACGTGCGCGTGCTGTCCGGCTACGCGCAGCCCGCGGGAGACACGGACGGGGACGGCGCCCAGGACCTGCTCATCCCCCTGTACGACGAGGAGAACAGCCAGGGCCTCTTCCTGGGCTGCAAGGCGGACAGCTCGCGTGTCTGTGATGGACCGCTCACCACGCAGCCGGTGTGGAAGGGCACGGCGCAGAGCGTGAGAGGGATTCCGGACCTGAACGGAGACGGCCGTCCGGAGATGCTCGCGGGGCTCCGGGGCACCGTGCGCCTGCACCTGTCCGACGCCTCCGTGCAGGGCTACTCCGCCTCGCCCGTGTGGACGTTGATGGACGACCCGGCCTTCCCCAGCGTGGCCGCCCAGAGCCTCTCGGTGGGCTCCATGGCGGTGGCGAGCAAGGGCCACGACTTCGTGCTCGCCTCGCTGGGGCGCGTGTACCTCTTCCGCCCCCAGGAGAAGGTGTCCGGCCCGCTGACGCCGGTGTGGGCGTGGCCGCGCGCCAACCGCCTCCTGCCCCAGACGATGCTGGGCTTCACCGTCCCCAGCGTGGCCAGCCCCGGCGACCTGGACGGAGACGGCTTCGACGACCTGGTGGTAGGCCTGTCGCAGGAGAACGACGGCACGCGCGCCCCGGGCCGGGTGGTGGTGTTCGGTGGCGGAGTGGAGGGGCACTCGGAGGAGTCCGCGCCCCTGCTGATACCCGCGAAGATGTGCAACCTCCAACTGGACCCGGTGAACGGCAAGCCGGACCTCACGGTGGACCGGGACGTCATCGCCCGCACGCTCTACATCGAACGGCGCTCCTTCGCGGCGGACGCCTGCGAGGTGCGGGAAGGCTGCGTGCCCGCGGGCGGCGAGCGGCGCCTGCTGCGCTTCACCACCTCCATCGTGAACCTGGGCACCGCGCCCGCGGTGGTGCCCTCGCCGGAGGAGCGGCCGGACCTCTTCGTCTACGACGAGTGCCACCAGCACGACCACCTGGTGAACTTCGCCGGCTACGACCTCAAGGACGCCTCCGGCAACTCCCTGTCCGTGGGGCGCAAGCAGGGCTTCTACATGGTGGACTTCACCCAGTACTGCGCGGACGGCACCGCGTTCGCCTGGTACGACCCGGGCACGGGCATCTCGCCGGGCTGGTCGGACGTCTACACGGCGGACACCGCCTGCCAGTGGCTGGATGTCACCGACACCCCGGACGGCGACTACACCGTGCGGGTGGGCGTGGATGAGAACCACATCATCGACGAGCTCGACGCGCTCCCCAACGAGGCCACCGTCAAGGTGCGCCTGAAGGGGGACACCGTGACCGTGCTGCCCTGAAGCGAAAGGGCGGGCCGAGCGCATCGTTTCACCGCGAAGGGACTCCTGGGGATGGGGCCGGTGCAATGCCGGCCGGTTTCATTCCGGGGAGAACGACACGATGCGGATGCGATTCGCGCGGTCCTGCGCGGTGGTGGGGCTTTGGGTCCTGACGGGCTGCAAGGATGATCCGAAACCCCAGCCGGATGCGGGCACCCCGGACGCGGGCCCCACCCTCTCCGAAACGCCGCGCTGGCAGGTGACCGGTGACGGCGCGAACCCCAGGGAATGCTTCGGCCGCACCGTGGCGGTGGGCGACCTCAACGGGGATGGGCGCAAGGACCTGCTGGTGACGTCCGCGCCCTGCTCGGGCACCCAGACGGACCCTGGCCGCGTGATGGTGTACGCGGGCGAGGCGCGCGACTTCTTGAAGACTCCGGTCACCACGACGCTGACGTGGGTGCACCCCAGCCCCCGCGCCTCCAGCAGCCGGATGACGGTGACCACGGGCGACATCGACGGGGACGCGTACGCGGACGTGCTCGTCGCCACCGCCTTCGGCGTCAGCGTCTTCAAGGGCGGGCCGGACCTGTCCCAGGTGCTGGCCCAGCCGGTGTTCCGTGCGCCGGACTCCGCCACCCTGCGCTTCAGCGGCGCGCGGCTGCTGGACCTGGACGGGGACGGGAAGGACGAGCTCGCCGTCTCCACGCTCGACGGGGAGCTCACCGTGTACCGGGCGACGCCGGGAGCACCGGAGGGCGCTTTCACCGCCGTGCGCAAGCTGACCGGTGTCCCCAACCCCGCGGGGGATGTCGACGGGGACGGGGTCAAGGACCTGGCCGTGACCCACGACGACTTCAAGGTGGAGCTCTTCCTGGGGTGCAAGGCGGGCAGCGCTCACGTCTGTGAAGGGCCACTCACCGCGCAGCCCGTGTGGACGGGCCAGGCCGAGCTGTTCGCCGCGCTGCCCGACTTGAATGGGGACGGCCGCGCGGAGGCGCTCCTGCTGCTGGACGGCAGCCAGCGCCTGCACCTGTCCGACGCCGCGGGCCAGGGCTATGCGCCGCAGGTCACCTGGCAGCCGATGGACGACGCGGCCTTCCCCCTCTTCGGACAGGCCTACGTCACCTTCAACAAGACCGTCGTCTCCGTGGGCTCCATGGTGGAGGGCAACACGGGCCACGACTTCGCCATCGGCGCCGTGGGCCGCGCGTACCTCTTCCGCCCCACCGCGAACGTGTCTGGCCCGCTGGAGCCGGTGTGGGCGTGGCCGCGCGCCAACCGGCTCGACCTCCGGACGTCGATGGGCACCGACTACCTGGGCATGGCCTCCGCGGGCGACCTGGACGGGGACGGGTACGACGACCTGGTGGTGGGCGTGTCCCCGGGACTCAGCGGCACGCCCGCGGGCACGCCCACGGGAGGCAGCGGCGAGTCCGCCTTGGGCCGGGTGATGGTGTTCGGCGGCGGCGCGGTGCCGGACTCGCAGGAGCCCGCGCCCGCGCTGGCTCCCACGCGGATGTGCGGCCTCCAGGTGGACCCTGTGAACGGCAAGCCGGACCTCACGGTGGACCGGGACGTCATCGCCCGCTCGCTCTACATCGACCGGCGCTCCTTCACGGCGGACTCCTGCGAGGTGCGCGAGGGCTGCGTGCCCGCGGGCGGTGAGCGGCGCCTTTTGCGCTTCACCACCTCCATCATGAACATGGGCACGGGCCCGCTGGTGGTGCCCTCACCCGAGGAGCGCCCGGACCTCTTCGTCTACGACGAGTGCCACGAGCACCACCACCTGACGAACTTCGCCGGCTACGACCTGAAGGACGCGGCGGGCAACACGACGTCGGTGGGGCGCAAGCAGGGCTTCTACATGATCGACTTCACCCAGTACTGCGCGGACGGGGAGCCATACAGCTGGTACGACCCGGGCACGGGCATCTCGCCTGGCTGGTCGGACGTCTACACCGCGGACCTGCCCTGCCAGTGGCTGGACGTCACCGACACCCCGGACGGCGAGTACACGGTGCGCGTGGGAGTGGACGAGAACCACATCGTGGACGAGGCCGACACGCTCCCCAACGAGGTCTCCGTCAAGGTGCGCTTGACCGGTGACACGGTGACCGTGCTGCCCTGAAACGGGAAAATCCCGCCGTGAAACGCCGTCCGGTGAAGGCCGCGTGCAATGGGCGGCCCTCCTGGGCGTAGAGTGCCTGACGCGGCCCGTCCGCCGGGGTCCCTCCCGGTGCGGTGGGCCGCATGGCTTCCATGCGTGAAGGGGTGGTTTCGTGAACTTCCGGGTCGACGTGTGGGAGGGCGCGCGCATCGCGCTGACCTCGCTGCGCTCCAACCGGCTGCGGACGGTGCTCACCACGGTGGGCATCGGCGTGGGCGTGTGCACCCTGCTGGCCATCGTCGGCATCATCCAGGGGTTGAACAGCTCCTTCGCGGACCAGCTCAACAAGATTGGCTCCAACACGCTGCAGGTGTCCAAGTTCCCCTGGGTGATGAACGGGGACTGGTGGGCGTACCGCAACCGCAAGACGCTCTCGCTGGACCTGGTGGAGCCCATGCGCGCCGCCTCCGAGCACGTCATCGCGGTGGCCCCCATGATGTTCGTCAACGCGGAGGTGTCCTTCCAGAGCCGGAAGCTCGCCTCCGTGCAGACCATGGGCACCAGCCCCGACTACGCGATGACGTCCTCCGTGGAGATGGGGCAGGGGCGCTTCCTCACGCAGGCGGACGTGGACAACCGCTCCCCCGTCGTGGTGATTGGCGCGGAGGTGGGCAAGGTGCTCTTCCCGGGCATCAACCCGGTGGGCCACCGCATCCTCGTGGACCGCCGCCCCTACCGCGTCGCGGGCGTCATCGTGGAGCGCGGCACGCTGCTGGGGCAGAACGTGGACCTGGTGGTGATGCTGCCGTACACCGCGTTCCAGGGGCACTTCGGCACCCTGCGTGACGTGACCCTGGTGCTCGCGGTGGACCAGCAGGAGAACGTCCCCCGAGTGCAGGACCGGCTCACGGAGACGCTGCGCCGTGAGCGCAACACCAAGCCCGGCGCGCCGGACGACTTCGCCATCAACCGGCCGGATCAGCTGGCCAACATGTACGCGCAGCTCACCGGCGCGCTCTACGGCGCGGCCACCGGCGTCGGGCTCATCACGCTGCTGGTGGGCGGCATCGGCATCATGAACATCATGCTGGTGTCCGTGCGCGAGCGGACGCGTGAGATTGGCGTGAGGCGGGCGCTGGGCGCTCGCAAGAACACCATCATCTTCCAGTTCCTGATGGAGGCGGCCAGCGTGTCCGCGGTGGGCGGCGCGATGGGCACCGCGGTGGGCATGAGCCTCGCGTGGCTGGTGAACTACCTCACGCCCCTGGCGGCGGCGGTGCAGCCCATGACGGTGGTGCTGGGCGTGGGCTTCTCCGCGGTGGTGGGCCTGCTGTTCGGCATCTGGCCGGCGGCGCGCGCCGCGAACCTGGACCCCGTGGAAGCGCTCCGCCACGACTAGGCGCGAGCGGGAGACCTGACCATGTGGATGGCTTTCTGGGACACGGTGCGGCTGGCGTTCGGCACGTTCCGCTCCAACCCCCTGCGCTCCTTCCTCACGCTGCTGGGCATCGTCATCGGCGTCACCACGGTGGTGTCCATGATGGCCCTCATCGAGGGCCTCCGGAACCAGGTGAACGAACAGATGTCGGACCTGGGCAGCGACTGCTTCCAGGTGCAGCGGCTGCCCTTCGGCCAGGGTGAGCTGTCCATCGCGGAGCTCGCGCGCCGGCCGCGCTTCACCTACGCGGACCTGGACGCCATCCGCACGCAGCCCTCCATCGCGCAGGCGGCCGGCGAGGACTCCAAGGGCGGCCAGAAGGCCTCCACCGCCGACCGCGAGTCGCGTCCCAACGTGAACGTCTGGGCCGGCACTGCGGAGTACTTCAACACCAACTCGGTGAGCCTCTCCACCGGGCGGCCCTTCACGGACGCGGAGTTCGTGGACGGCCGGCGCGTGGCGGTGATTGGCCAGGACCTGGCGGACACGCTGTGGCCCGGCCTGGACCCCCTGAACCGCGAGTTCCGCCTCCTGGGCCGCACCTTCCAGGTGGTGGGCACGCTCAAGCGCCGGGGCGGGTTCCTGGGCGGCGGCAGCCAGGACAACCAGGCCATGATTCCCCTGTCCACGTTCGCGGGCATGTTCGGCGTGCGCGACTTCCGCATCAGCATCCAGGCGCAGTCCCCGGAGGTGCTCCAGCGGGCCCAGGATGAAGTGACGCTGCTCATGCGCCGCCGCCACGGGCTCAAGCCGACCGACGCGGACGACTTCTTCCTCTACAACAATGCGAGCGCCACGCAGATGTTCAACAGCCTCTCCGCGGCGGTGTCCGCGGCCAGCTTCGGCGTGTGCATCCTGTCGCTGCTGGTGGGAGGCATCGGCATCCTGAACATCATGCTGGTCGCCGTGACGGAGCGGACGCGGGAGATTGGCATCCGCAAGGCGCTGGGGGCCAAGCGCTACCGCATCCTCGCGCAGTTCGCGCTGGAGGCGGTGGTGCTGTCGCTGGTGGGCGGCGCGGTGGGCGTGGCACTGGGCGTGGGCCTGGCGCACCTGGCGCGGTGGATGATCAACCTGCCCACGGAGGTCCCCATGTGGTCCGTGGTGGTGTCGCTGGTGATGAGCTGCGGGGTGGGGCTGGCGTTCGGCATCTACCCGGCGGCGCGCGCGGCGAAGCTGGACCCCGTGGAGGCGATGCGCTCGGAGTAGCACGCGCACTTCGCGCAGGAAGAAGGCCCCGGCCCGGCATGAAGCGGGTGGGGCCTTTTTTCATCACGGTCGTGGCCGGCCCGGGACTACGGGCAGGGGTACGTACAGGTGATCTGCCCGGAGATGGGGTTCTTGAAACACTGGGGCGTGCAGTCCTGCGCGTCGGCGGAGGACGGCGTGGCGGCGATGCCCAGGCCCATCACGGTGGCGGCGGCGGCGAGGACGAAGGCGATGCGACGGACGTGCTTGCGAGCCTGCATGGTGTCGTCTCCCTGCGATGTGTTGGCGCTGCACGGAGCACTCTAGGGACCGGGGCTGACAACGCCACTGGCGAGATTGCAGGCACGCGCGCACGCGCGGAGGGCGGGGTGCCAAGGCGCCGCACGCGGGAAGAAATTTGAAACACCGATGCGGCGAAACAATGCGTCAACGCCTGGGAGTGGGGGTGCGACTCCACTGATAGCCCACCGTCGCGCCGCTGCCGATGAGCGAGAACGCGAGGTACTGGCGCAGGAAGTCCAGCCGTTCGCTGGAGCCGGCCAGGTGGCGCAGGCCTTCATGCGCGGCGATGCCCAGGAGCATTCCCACGGTCGCGCCGCCGAGCGCGCCCAGGTACGCGTGGCCGCGATCCTGGCTGTCGCCGAAAGCGATCTCGCCCATGCCCCAGGTGCCGAGCGCCGCGATGGGAGGAGTGACGACCATCGCCGCGCCGAACGCGCCCACCTCCAGCTCCATCCACCGTCCTTGCGGATAGGAGGGATGAACGAAGAGGAAGCGTCCCGGAAGCGACGCGAGCACGGTGCCCGCGGCGGCCTCCGCGGCGGAGGCGCCCAGGCGCGTGTCACCGCCCACGCGGGTCGCGGCCCAGACGGTGCCCAGGGGCAGCAGCGTGACACCGCCATGCGCGACCCAGGTGCCGGCGGACAAAGGTGCCTCCGTGTCGGGCTCGCCATGCGGAATGAACGGCCGCAGCTGGCGAGGCGGCACGGCGGGAGGTGGAGGATCCGCGTCCAGGAACGGCGCATCCAGGACGGTGGGCCTCAGCGGAGGGGGCGGAGGTTCAGGCTCGGAGGACGGAGGCCGGTCCGACGGCGAAGCGGAGGACGCGGGCGCATCCGCTTCGCGCGGTCCATCGCGAGGCGCGAGGACGTCGCCAGCCTGTGGCGCGGGCGTGTCCGTCGTGGGCGGCTGCTCATCCCGAGGCGAGGATGAAACATCTCCCGCGGGTGGCACGTCCTGCATCCACACCGAGGCGGACGCGGCCGGTGCCCCCAGCAGGCCCACCCACAGGAGCGCTCTGTACGCGGGTGCCATCCCCTGTCGCCCCATGCCGTGTCCGTCCTCCCTGAGTGTTCGCCGTGAGCACCCAGCAGTGCGCACGCGGCGCGTCCGGCACCACCGGCCTCTCGTGCCACGGGGCTCAAGCGTCGACGGGTGGACGGTGTTCGTGTCCATCCACGCGCTTCCGCCACTCGGAGACACACGGCGGATGCGGAAGGGCGGGGGCTGCCCTAGCTTCCGGACCGTGCGGCTGGTCCTGCTCGCCCTGCTCGCCCTGCTCACCGCGGGGTGTCCCTACCCGAACCACCGACAGGACCTGCGCCTGCGCGCGCTGCCGGAGGACCCGGCGGAGAGGGAGCTCGCCATCGAGCAGACGCTGGGCATCCCGATGGAGTCCGGCAACGGCGTGGAGTTGGTGCAGAACGGCCAGGTCTTCGACGCCATCGAGGAGGAGATCCGCGCCGCGCGCTCCAGCATCCACATCGCCAGCTACATCTGGCGTCCGGGCATCCCGTCGGACCGGTTGCTCATCGCGCTGCGAGAGCGGGCCCCTGGAGTGCAGTGCCGGGTCATCGTGGATCCGCTGGGTAGCGTGAACTTCGAGGTCGTGGCCCCGGTGCTCGCGGACGCGGGCTGCGACGTGCGCATCTACCGTCCCTATCAGGGCGCGGTGACGTCCCTGGACGCGGTGAGGATCCGCGCGCGCATGCACCGCAAGATGGTCATCCGCGACGGCGAGGTCGCGTTGACAGGCGGCTTCGGCATCTGGCGCAGCTGGCTGGGCAACGGCGACGCGGCGGAGACCTGGCGAGACACCAACGTGCGGGTGCGGGGCCCCGTCGTGCGAGGCATGCAGCTCGCCTTCGCGCAGAACTGGCAGGAGTCCGGCGGCGCCTTCCTGCCCCCGGAGTCCTTCCCGGAGCTCGCGCCCGCGGGCAACGCGCGGGCCCTCTTCGTCGCCAGCACGGGGCACCGCTTCCTGTCGGAAGCCACGAAGATGTGGCTGCTGTCCATCGCGTCCGCGAAGCACCGGCTGTGGATCGCCAACTCGTACTTCATCCCGTCGGAAGCCATCAGCGACATGCTCATCCTCAAGGCGCGCGAGGGCGTGGACGTGCGGGTGCTGGTGCCCGGCCGCTACCACGACGTGAAGCCCGTGCTCAACGCGCAGCGGGCGTCCTACGCGAGGCTCCTGGAGGCCGGGGTGCGCATCTACGAGTACGAGATCTCGATGATGCATTCCAAGACGCTGGTCGCGGACGACACGCTGAGCATCGTGGGCTCCACCAACCTGGATCCGCTGGCGCTCAGCCACACCGACGAGGGCTCGGTGATGGTGGAGGGCCCGGTGCTGGCGGAGGAGTTGGCGAAGTCCTTCGAGGCGGACCTCAAGCACTCGGCGGAGGTCCACTGGCACGGCTGGAAGCGGCGAGGCCTGCTTCAGAGGCTGAGCGAGCAGTTGCCGTGGTTCATCGGCGACTTCCTCTGAGCCCACCATCCGAGGCGTAGAGCCCCCGGCCGTCTGCCTGTCCGGCTGACAAGGAACATCCGGGGCGGGAAGGCTGGCGGGGCCGGGTCGCGTTGGTCTCTTCATGCCTTCGATTCGACCGTTCCATGCCGCCCTGTTGTCGCTGACCGTGGCCCTGCCGGTGTACGCGGCCGGGCCGGCCGTGTGGGGCGAGGGGATGATGGTGAAGGTGCGGCCGGGGACCGCCGCCCGGAGCGCCACCGAGGTGCGGCTCACCGCCGCGCGCAACGAGTTCGTCTCCTTCCAGGTCGCGCTGCAAGGCGGAGACACGGGGCTGAAGGGCGTGCGCGCGAAGCTGCCCGCGCTGGAGGGCCCGGGCTCCACGACGCTGACGGGGCCGGACGTGACGCTGTATCGCGAGGCGCTCGTCACGACGAAGCAGGCGTCGGTGGCGGGAGAGTCCGTGGGTGCGTGGCCGGACGGGCTGGTGCCGGACACGGACGAGATCGCCGGTGAGACGCGAAGCGCCTTCCCCTTCGACGTGCCCGCGAAGGAGGCACGGGCCATCTGGGTGGACGTGCACGTGCCGAAGGACGCGCCGCCCGGGGACTACAGGGGCACGGTGACGGTGGAGGCGGACGGAGGCTTCCAGCGGCAGGTGACGGCGAGGCTGACGGTGGTGGACGCGGCATTGCCGAGCACGTCCTCGCTGTCCTCGGCGTTCCTGCTCTGGCCGCCGCACGTGTGTCGCGCGCACACGGGCCGCGAGGACTGCACGCCGGAGGAGTTGCAGCCGCTGCTCACGCGCTATCAGCGGATGGCGTTGGAGCACCGCTTCACGCTCTCCAGTCTCTTCCCGCGCAAGCCGTGGCCGCCGGAGTGGAGCACCTTCGACGCGACGTGGGGACCTTACTTGGACGGCACGGCGCCAACGCGGTTGCAGGGCGCGAGGATGACGAGCCTGGAGTACGTGGGTCCGCTCGACGCGGCGAACCTGAAGGACTTCACGGCACACATGAAGCAGAAGGGCTGGCTGGACCGGGCCTACGTGCAGTTGGGGGACGAGCCGCCCTACGGCACGCCCTTCGCGCAGGTACACGCGATGGGAGAGTTGGTGCGTCAGGCTGCGCCCGGGCTGCGCACGGTGCTGACGACGAACTCGCGCGAGCTGAAGGCCAACGGCCTGGAAGACGCGGTGGACACGGCGGTGCCTCTGGTGAACCACCTGGACGGCACGGACGCGAACTTCCGGGGCGACCAGCGGGGCACGTACACGAACTTCCTGGAGCGTCCGGGAACAGCGTTGTGGATGTATCAGAGCTGCATGAGCCACGGCTGTGCGTATGGGACCAACGCGCCGGAGAACAAGCCGGGCGCGGGCTGGCCGTCGTACATGCTGGACCGGTCTGCGGCGAAGGCGCGCGCGATGGAGTGGGTGACGTTCCTGGAGGGCGCGACGGGCGAGCTCTACTACCAGTCGGTGGGCATGCTCTCCACGGCATGGACGGACCAGTACCGCTTCAACGGCAACGGGGACGGGACGCTCTTCTACCCGGGTACGCCACAGGCCATCGGTGGCAAGACGGACGTACCGGTGGCGTCGCTGCGGCTCAAGCTCATCCGCCAGGGCATGCAGGACTACGAGTGGCTCAAGGCGGTGAGTGACGCGGGAGACCCGGACTTCGCGCGCAAGGTGGCCAGGGACCTGATCCCGGCCGCATCGCGAGTGACGGACGACGGCGCCGCGTTCGACGCAGCGAGGCTGAAGCTCATCCAGCGTTACGAGGAACTGACCGCGACCCAAACGCCGGACGCCGGAACGACGCCGCAGGACGCGGGCACGCAGCAGCCGGACGCGGGCACGCAGACGTCGGCGGACGGAGGCACGGAGCCCATGCCGGACGAAGCCGCGGGAGGCCCCTCGCAGGGAGCGCCCGGCTCATCTTCCGATGTGGCGCCGGACGCGGTCGATGACGCACAGGCGGGAGGCTGCACCACGGGCGGAGGCGGAACGGCGGCGGCCGCGGGAGGCCTGTTGTTCGCGGCCTGGGCACTCGGCGGCATGCGTCGTCGTCACGCTCGCGTGACCGTGCCCGCCCGGAGGAAATAGGCGCACGCGGAGCACGCCTCCACGTGCGCCTGCCGCAGCGCGCCAGGACGGGGCCCTCCCTGTCCGGAGGCACATGGCACGAACTTGTCCGACAGTCGGACAGGTTTTGGAGCGCCGCGTCCCGGACCCCCGGTCCTGGTAGCCAGGTCGGGCCCGTGTCGGACGGGGGAGGTACAACGCTGGCTGCCTGCCCGGAAGCGCCGCGCGGGCTCCGGGGCGTCATGCTAGAGGGCGGCGCATGAGCACGGACGTGGTGAAGCGAGCCGTCATCCGCGAGGCGCGGCCCGAGGACGACAAGGCAATTGGCGACCTGTTGGTGGAGGCCTACGTCACGCAGTACGCGAAGAAGCTGCCGGAGGTCGTCTACTCCGAGGAGCGCAAGGCGTTCCTGCGCGACGTCGCCTCCAAGCGCAAGGTGTGCACCATCATGGTGGCGGAAGTGGACGGAGAGGTCGCGGGCACGGTGGCCCTGTATCCGCCCGGCGCGCCCGGCACAGAAGCTTGGCTGCCCCGCACAGCGGACCTGCGCGCCCTGGCCACGTCGGTGCGCTACCACGGCCAGGGTCTGGCTCAGCCGCTGCTTGCGGAGGCGGAAGTCCTCGCGAAGCGCTGGGGCGTGGACGCCATCTCCCTCCACGTGCGCCAGGGTGCGTTGGGCGTCGCGCGCATGTACCAGCGCCGGGGCTACCAGCGTACGCCGGAGGGCGACATGGACCGCCGTCCGGACGTGTTCCTGGAAGCGTACCTGCTGCCCCTGAAGTGACGCATGTCAGGCGGGAACGCGTTCATCCGTGGATTGCGCATCCCGTCTGACGCCGGAGGGTCCGCGAACGCTCGCGTGACCCGGGCACCGGAAGGGATCGCGCGCCGGAGTCGTGGCGTGCGCCCTGCCCCGGAAGGGGCGCCGGTCGGTACGCCGACCCCCACCCCGGTGTTCCCATCATGATGATTCCCATTCCCGAGCAGTCGCTCGTGCTGCTCCTGGGCCCATCCGGCTCCGGCAAGTCCACCCTCGCGAACGCGCACTTCCTCCCCGAGGACGTGCTGCCCGGCACGGGCAATGAAACGAAGCTCCACGACGAGGTGGCGCGAAGGCTCGCGAAGGGCACGCTCACCGTCATCGACGGCGTCCCGCTCAGTGCCGAGTCACGTCGTCACTACGTGACCCTGGCGCGCGAGCACCACGTCGCCCTGGTCGCGGTGGCCATGGACACGCCGGAGACGCTCTGTCTGGAGCGCAACCGCACGCGCTCCGGGGCGCACGCCAGTCCCCGAGCCCTGCGCAACCAGGTGCAGCAGCTGCAGAACGCGCTGAAGGGGCTGACGAAGGAAGGCATCCGGCACGTGCACGTGCTCACGCCGGAGACGGCGGGCGCGGTGGCCTTCGAGCACCGCCCGCTGCCGTGCCACCGCCAGGACGAGCACGGCCCCTTCGACATCATCGGAGACATCCACGGATGCTTCGACGAGCTGAAGGCCCTGCTGGCAGAGCTGGGCTACACGGTCGCGCCGCGAGCGGACGGCAGCCCCGGCTTCGACGTGAGTACGCCCCACGGGCGCAAGGTCGTGTTCCTGGGCGACCTGGTGGACCGAGGGCCGGGCGTGACGGACGTGTTGCGCCTGGTGATGGGAATGGTCGAGGCGGGCACCGCGCTGTGCGCGCCGGGCAATCACGAAATCAAGTTGCTCAAGAAGCTGCGTGGCAAGGACGTGCGCGTGGCGCGCGGGCTCGCGATGACGCTGGAGCAGCTGGAACGTGAGCCGCCCGGATTCTCCCATGCGGTCGCAGACTTCATCGAAGCCCGCTCGCCACACTACGTCCTGGATGACGGTCACCTCGTGGTGGCGCACGCGGGCCTGAAGGAGTCCATGCACGGCCGGGACACCCCGGAGGTGCGCGACTTCGCCCTCTACGGAGAGACCACCGGCGAGGCGGATGCCTACGGCCTGCCGGTGCGAGCCGACTGGGCCCGGGACTACCGGGGACCGGCGACGGTCGTGTACGGCCACACCCCTGTGACGGAATCCGAATGGGTGAACAACACCCTCTGCGTGGACACGGGCTGTGTGTTCGGAGGGAAGCTGACCGCGCTGCGCTATCCGGAGCGGCAGCTCGTCTCCGTGCCGGCGCAGCGCGAGTACTGGAAGTCACGGACGGCTTTGAGCGAAGTGAGCTGAAGAACTGTGTGCGGTTCGTTCATCACGCCTTCTTCAACTTCCAATGCATGAGTGCGCGAGGCACCTTATATGCGCGCACTTTGTGGCCAGCCAGACTTGAGGGCTCTCGCCAAAACGAGTGAGTAGCCCATTTAGCTGGCACCCCCATGGCGTTTAGCCACCGAGGCTTGCCGTTCATTTCAGCCAGAAGATTCCGGACCGATGCAGCCCACTCGTCTCCGCCATGTGCCGAGCGCGTCAGATGCCTGAGGATGCAAAGGATGGCATAGACGCGCTTGTTGCTGAGGGCGGGCCAATCAGGCGAACTCTTGGGGCTCAGTGGACTGATGGCGAGTTCACGATTCCAAAGGCGACCATGATGGGCGCAGACATTCCGGACATACGAGAGCGAATGGAGCCATGATCCGGCGACGGACTGGTGGACGTTCCAGCTCTGCAGTACCTGCTTCTGATCCGCGGTCCGCATCCCTTGGAACATCCGCGACAGTGTACCGAGGGACATGACTTCGGAAGCCATCCAGATGGGGACCGTCGGAAAACCAATGTAGTTGGTCTGGTAGTGCTCAAGGAATTTCTCCTTCGCTCGCTCTATCTCCTTGAGCAACTCCTGGTGCCACTTGCCATGAGAGAAGCGAGGCGTGATGTCGAAGTTGGCGCTGTCTGCATGGGCGAATGCGCCATATGCATGACCGAAGGTGTAGGTGATCAGCGTTCGCGCGAGGATCTCGACCCGTTCAATTGCATCAAGGACAACGAGTCGGAGTCGACGGTCGAACTCATAGAGTTCGAGGGCCTGATCGAAGCTAGTGCCAGCCTCGAAAATGGTGTCGCCCTTCTTGAAGGGGTACCAGTAGGCACTGAGGCGGTAGTAGCTGATGCGTCCAAGCGCCGCCAAGGCACGGGCTCTATCGGCGACGAGCATCCCGCGCTGCTCCAACTGGGTGAGCTGCTGTTCGAAAGTCAGAGCTGGCTTGGTGTATTGCTTACCCAGGCTACGGCCTTTCGACTCTGCCCCCCAGGGCACTCAATTATCGCGCACATTACAATGGGGATTCGGCGAAAAAAAACCCGCCAGAGGCGCATAACTGAGATTCCAGTTAGAGGCGTGGCGGGTGTGTTGGAGCAATCATCAATCGCCCATGATCGATCGTCAAGGGCGGACGAGCACCCGCTCAAGCCACCACCTGCTAGGTAGCATAGTCGCTACTAGATCTTGTGGTTCGTGGCCGCCTGCACCACAAGTCCTTGCTTGATTGCCTCCTAGGTCATAAGTGCCATGGGGAAAATTAGGCCGCCGCCGCGGTGACGCCGCCTACACTCCGGCGCGCCGCCTCCAGGCAGTCGTCCAGGAAGCGCAGGTAGCAGTCCAGCCCGCGCGAGCCGAACGCCGCCAGCCGACGGCCTTCCTCGGGATGGGTGCTCAGCATCCCCTCCATCATCCGCTCGTTGAGCGCGGTGTGGCCCACGTCCACCTCCGCGTGCTCGCGCAGGAAGGTGAGCGTGTCCAGCGTCCCCTGTCCCAACACCTCGCGCACGCGCGCCAGGATGCGAGGCACCAGCACCACCGCGAGGTAGCCCACCTCGTACTCGATGGCCGCCTGGCCCAGCGGCAGGTCGCCGGTGATGGCCTCGTCGTGCACCTGCCGGTACTCGCGCATGGCGGCCGTGGGCGCCTGGGTGACCAGCGCCTCCGCGTCCAGCTGCTGCGAGTGGCTCGCGTTCCACTGCGCCGTCAGCACGCGAGCGTCCTGGAGGGTCATCAGGTGATGGCCGGCCTCGTGCTTCGCGTGGGTGATGAGCTGCCGGCCCACCTTCTCCTGGCCCAGCGCGATGCAGCGCTCACCGGCGCTGCGGATCCATCCGTCCACGGGCTCGGTCATGTACGCGCCCCGGGCGGACCACTCGATGAGGAAGCGCGCCATCAGGTCCGGCGTGATGTCCGGCGACAGGAGCGTGCGCACGACGGGCTCCGTCTCCAGGCGGTCGCGGGTTTCCATGGCGTGCGGCAGGTACTGCGTCTGGATGAGGCTCATGACAGCTCCTTCTGGGGGTGGGAGAGCGGACGGGGCGCCGTCTGCTCATGGATGTGCTCCAGGAACTCGGGAGCGAGGTCGGCGGGGATGAGCCACAGGTAGGGCTTCGCGTCGGGCGCGGCGTCATGCAGGCCCGCGGCCTCCACGTCGCCAGCCTCTTCGGCCAGGAAGGTGAAGCCGTCGCGGCCCCGTTGGGCGAACCAGCGGCGAGCCCCATCCATCAGCGCCGGATAGGCCTGCCGTGCACGAGGCGACAGCGCGAACACCCGCACGGAGTCCAGCAGCCCGAAGGGATTGGTGCCGGGCGGCCCCGACTCCAGGACGGCCACCGCCACCGGCTTCGCGCCCTCACGAGCGACCAGCAGGTGCCGCTCGCGCTCCAGGCCCACCGCCTGCCAGGCCCGAGTCACGTCCCGCAGGTCCAGCGTCTCCAGGCGCAGGTCCAACGCCTCGGCGTAGCAGGCAGGGCGGGTGAGGGCGATCCGCTCCACGAGCAGCCGTCGCTCCGCCTCCGTCGCGGGCCCCAGCTCCAGACCCGTCGACGGCGGGGCAGGGGGATGGCCACACTCGACGTCAATCATTCGCATCGGCAGCATCAGCGTCCGCCCCGTCGCCGCCATGCGGTCCGCGAAGCCCACGTGCGAGCGGTACGTGAAGGGCACGGTCGATTCGATGTACGCCGCGAACCACCGGAACCCGTTGTCCCGCTGCGCGTGCTCCACGCAGTGCACGTACAGCTCGCGCAGCATCTGGCCCTTGAGGCGCTCGAACCGCGTGGCGTCCTGGCGCCGCGCCAGCTGGTGCACCATCCACACGGAGCGGTAGGGCTTCATCACGGAGAGCGTCGCTTCCAAGCCGCGCTCTGAAGGCCACACCACCTCGGTGAGGACGGAGCCCATCGAGCCGGCCTGGCGTCCCAGCTCGATGAAGCTCCGCCGCCGCGACTCGAGTCCTCCGCGGACCTGCCCGCCAGATTGAAGTAGCCGGAGTCGATGAACAGCCGCCACTGCTCCTCCACCCGCGCGCCATCGGTACACGTCGTCGGATGAAGGGCCCGAGCCACCAGCGCCTGCCAGCGCTCCGAGTCCTCGACAGTCAAAGGCGTCACCAGGAGCCCGCACAGGAGCTCCCCATCGGCGCGGTCCGACACATGGCGCACCTCCCCGCGCAGGGACAGGACCTCACCCGCCGCAGTGCGCAGCTCGATGGGCTGGAGCACCCGGCCCGGCGAAAGACGTTCCCCAGCGCCCATCCGCAGCGCCATCCCATGCAGGGACACATCCACCGCGTCGCGTTCCCGGCCCAGCCATCCCGGCAGTGGCAGACGCAGTCGCAGGCCTTGCGGCGCGGGAGCACGCCGATGTGCCCGGCGACGCACCTGGATCAACTGACGAGGCAGCGGCGTCACCCACGTCCCCGGCTCCGGGGTCTCGCCGAACAGGAGCATCCGGTAGACGCAGCCATGGCCAAACACCTCCACCTCCCAAGCGTCCGCGCCCGGATCCACCGTCAGTCCGGACCAGTGGAGGACTCCACCTTCCAACTCCAGCGTCTCCAGCCGCAGCGGCGCCGCCGCATCTCCCCGTCGCAGCAGGGCGGGCGAGCCCATCGCGGCGGCGGTGGCGAGGATGACGCGGATGCGTTCGGAGTCGGTGACGTCCCACCGCACCTCCCATTCCTGGGCCGGTGCCTCGGACAACGGACGCAGCTGTGCGCGAGCGAAAGGCGCTCCCACGGTGGACTCTCCAGATGAATGACGTCGGGGGGCGCGCGAATCACCCAGGACTCCCGTGGATCCGCGCTTGAAATGGATACGGAGCCCGTCCACCCGGTTGGTCATCGAATCCCGGGGAACACGAGCACCGGCGGTGCGGCCTGCGGCTTTCTCGTTGTCTCACCTGACGTTGAAACCACGTGGAACCTCACGGGTTTCATGTGACGGCGGGGTGCCGCCACGGTGGGAAAGGTGCGTGCGCCCCAGGTCGGGCTTACCCTGTGGAGCCCATGTCCCTCCGCAAGGACTTCATCGAGCGCGCCGCCGAGCAGTTCGCCGCCGCCATCGCCAGCATCCTCAAGGCCCGGAAGGAGAAGCGGTATGGGGATGCACGCAACCACATCCGCGACACCGCCCTCACCGTGCTGGGCATGGAGTACGGCGCGCTCATCCTCGCGGACGCCGAGTCCACCTCGCGCCTGCTCGGCACCGCCTCTCGCGCGCGCATGCTCGCGAAGCTGGTGCGCGAGGACGGCGAGTTGATGCGCGAGCAGGGAGACCCCCTCACCGCCGACTCGCGCTTCCTGCTGTCGCTGGAGCTGTACCTGGAGGCCATCTCGCTCGGCCTCAACCCGGACACCGAGGACGCCACCGCCATCGCGGAGCTGCGCACCCTCACGGACACCTCCGCGCTGTCGGAGCGGCACCAGCGGATGCTCTCCCAGGCCTGACGAGGCGCGGCGCGCACGTTCGCGCACCCGTGCATCGGTCGGGTTTGCGACAGAGCAACATGGGGAGATCCATTGCTTCCGATCAAGCAATGACACGGTGACGCGCCCCGCCTTGCCCTGGCTTCCGGCTTTGCGTCTATCCTTGCCGCCCATTTGTCACGCAACACCGGGGGGGTGCGCGTGTCCTTTGTTCGGTTACCCGAGAGCGTGGTCTCTTGTCGCAACCTCGTGGGCGGAGAGTGGGTCTCTCCGTCCGGAGCGTCCGCGCAGGAGGTCCGCAGTCCCTATACCGGCGCGCTCATCGGCCGGGTGCCGCTGACGACCGCGTCTGGTGTCGCCCAGGCCGTGGAGGCCGCGAAGGCCGCCGCGCAAGGCTGGCGCGTCACCCCGCTGCGCGAGCGCACCCAATTCCTGCAACGCTTCCGCACGCTGCTGGAGACGCACGTGGAAAGGCTCGCGCACCTGGCCGCGAGCGAATCCGGCAAGACGGTGGCGGAGGGCCGCGCGGGCCTGCTCAAGGGCATGGAGGTCTGTGATTTCGCCCTGTCGCTCCAGAACCTGGACAGCGGCGCGCACCTGGAGGTGAGCCGAGGCGTCACCTGCGAATACCGCCGCGAGCCCCTGGGCGTCGTCGCCGGCATCACGCCGTTCAACTTCCCAGCGATGGTGCCCCTGTGGCTGTTCCCCATCGCCGTCACGGTGGGCAACGCCTTCATCCTCAAGCCGTCGGAGAAGGTGCCGCTCACCGCGACCGCCATGGGTGAGCTGATGGTGGAGGCCGGCTATCCGCCGGGCGTCTTCTCCGTGGTGCACGGCGCGAAGCCCGCGGTGGACGCGCTGCTGGAGCACCCGGATGTGAAGGCCCTGGCCTTCGTGGGCTCGTCCCCGGTCGCGCGGCACGTCTACGTGGAGGGCAGCCGCCACGGCAAGCGCGTGCTGGCGCTGGGCGGCGCGAAGAACCACCTCATCGTCGTGCCGGACGCGGACCCGGAGCTCACGCCGCAGGCGGTGGTGGACTCGTTCACCGGCTGCGCGGGCCAGCGCTGCATGGCGGCCAGCGTGATGCTCGCGGTGGGAGACGTGCAGCCGCTGGTGGACGACATCCTCCGGCGGGCCTCACGCCTGGAGGTCGGCCCGGGCATGGGAGCGCTCATCGACCGGGGCGCGGTGGATCGGCTGGAGACGGCCATCGCCAAGGCCCAGGCGGACGGGGCGCGAGTGCTCCTGGACGGGCGAGGCAAGAGGCCCGCGGGCGAGGCGTACGCGAACGGCCACTGGCTGGGGCCCACGGTGTTGGACAACGTGCGCCCGGACATGGAGGCCGCGCGGCGCGAGCTGTTCGGCCCGGTGCTGTCCATCGTGAGGGTGCCCACGTTGTCGGCGGCGCTCGCGGTGGAGAACGCGTCGCCCTATGGCAACGCGGCGTCCATCTTCACCACCAACGGCGCGGTGGCGCAGTCGGTGGTGGAGGGCGCCAGGGCCGGCATGGTGGGCGTGAACGTGGGCGTGCCGGTGCCGCGCGAGCCCTTCTCCTTCGGCGGCACGGGCGAGTCGAAGTTCGGCCACGGGGACATCACGGGACCGTCGAGCCTCGACTTCTGGAGCCAGCTCAAGAAGGTGACGCGCAAGTGGTCCGCGCGCACCGACGGCTCGTGGATGAGCTGACGCCGAGCGTCGGCGTCTTTCCATTCCCAGACATCATTCCTCTCCCGCGCCCCCCAAGGAGGGTGCACCCATGGCTGACAAGAAGCCCGTCAATCACATCCGTCTTACGTCCCATCCCGACGGGCAGGCGCCCGGAGTCCCCCTGCGCTGGGGCGAGTCGGAGCCGCTGCGCCGGGGCCCGGTGGTGGCCACGCTCTCCGACCCCGCGAGCCGAAACGTCATCGGCACGCACTCGGGTGCGTACTCCATCTACCGGGCGCTGGCGGTCTCCGCGGGCAAGCTGCCGCAGGACCACAAGGCGGACCTGACCAACACCTCGCCGGCGGCGCAGGTGGGGCCGCATCCGGGGTGGAGCGACCCCAAGCGCATCGTGTCGCTGGACCCCTGGGGCGCGGTGGCATCGCAGGTGTTCCGGGCCTACGCAGAGCAGGGCGTGGACTACCGGCCCACCATCGCCGTCACCCGGGCCCACATCAACATGCCGGAGGTGCGCGAGGCCATGGCCGCCGGGCGCCTCAAGGTGGACGGCGACCTCGTCGCTGCCAACGGTGACGTGAAGGTCGTGAAGGCCGCGGTGGAGCCCGTCTGGTACCTGCCCGGCATCGCCGAACGCTTCGGTCTCACGGAGGGCGCGCTGCGCCGAGGCCTCTTCGAGCACACCGGAGGCATGTACCCGGAGCTCATCACCCGCCCGGACCTGCACGTCTTCCTGCCGCCCATCGGCGGTCTATCGCTGTATGTGTTTGGAGACATCACCTCGCTCGCGGACCGGAACGTGCCGCTGGCGGCGCGGGTGCATGACGAGTGCAACGGCTCGGACGTCTTCGGCAGCGACATCTGCACCTGCCGGCCCTACCTGGTGCACGGCATCGAGGAGTGCGTGCGGATGGCGCAGCAGGGCGGGGTGGGGCTCATCGTCTACCACCGCAAGGAGGGCCGCGCGCTGGGCGAGGTGACCAAGTTCCTCGTCTACAACGCACGCAAGCGCCAGGAGGGCGGAGACTCCGCGGCCACGTACTTCCACCGCACGGAGTGCGTGGCGGGCGTGCAGGACATGCGCTTCCAGGAGCTGATGCCGGACGTGCTGCACTGGCTGGGCATCACGCGCATCCACCGCTTCATCTCCATGAGCGACATGAAGCACGACGCCATCGTGCGCTCGGGCATCGAGATTCTCGAGCGGGTACCCATCCCAGATGGACTCATCCCCGCCGACGCGAAGGTGGAGATGGAGGCGAAGAAGGCCGCGGGCTACTTCACGCGAGGGCCGGTGGCGGACGCGGGGGAGCTGGCGCAGGTGAAGGGACGGGACCTCGATGCTTGACGCGATCCGGGTGCAGGAGGTGTCCCCGACGGTGGCGTGGCTGCGCAGCCCGGCGGCCATCCGCGAGCGCTGTCACCAGGTGTTGGACCTGGGGCTCGCCGGCCGGCTGGAGTACTTCCGGGTGGAGCCGTCCCGGTTGCCCACGGTGGTGGACCGGGTGCTGGCGGTGACGCACGAGGCGTACCCCCGGCTGGACATCCCGGTGCACAGCCGCTGGAGGCACTTCGACGCGGGAGGAGTGCCCAGGCTCGCGCAACTGGAGGCGAAGCTGGCCCCGCTGCCGCCGGAGGAACGAGCCAGGGCGAAGGTGGACCTGGGCGTGGTGAGCGTGCTGCTGGACGCGGGCAGCGGACCCGCGTGGCGCTACCAGGAACCCGGAGGCGCGTCCTACGTGCGCTCGGAGGGACTGGCGGTGGCGTCGCTGCGCATGTTCATGGCGGGCGGCTTCTCGTCGGATCCGGACCGGCCGCTGCGAGCGGACGCGGAGGCCCTGGGCCGCATGACGCGCGAGCAATTGGAGCGAGGCTTCCAGGTGTCGGAGTCCAATCCGCTCCTGGGAGTGGAAGGCCGCTTGCACCTCATGCAGGCGCTGTCGCGAGTGCTGCCCAGGCCGGGGTCGCTGTTCGACATGCTGGCCGCGCATCGCCGCAGCGTGCGAGCGGCGGAGGTGCTGGGCACGCTGCTGGAGGTGCTGGGCCCCATCTGGCCGGGTCGCACGACGGTGGACGGAGTGAACCTGGGGGACGTGTGGCCGCATCCGGCGCTCGGGCCGCCAGGAAGCGCGGACGCGCTGGTGCCCTTCCACAAGTTGTCCCAGTGGCTGGCGTACTCGCTGGTGGAGCCGCTGGCGGAAGCAGGCGTGACGGTGACGGAGCTGGACGCGCTCACCGGCCTGCCGGAGTACCGCAACGGAGGCCTCTTCGTGGACCTGGGTGTGCTGGTGCCGCAGGACCCGCGCCTGACGACGGAGGTCTACGGCCCGGGTGACCCGCCCATCGTGGAGTGGAGGGCGCTGACGGTGGCGCTGCTGGACCGGGTGGCCGCGCTGGTGCGAGGGCGTCTGGAATTGAGCGCGGAGGAGTTGCCTCTGGCCAAGGTGCTCCAGGGCGGCACCTGGACGGCGGGGCGCCGGGTGGCGGCGGAGCTGCGCCCGGGAGGCGTGCCGCCCATCCGCATCCGCAGTGACGGCACGGTGTTCTGAAACCCATACAAGGACGGCGACACATGGACTTCCCGAACTGCACGGTGGTGGATCACCCGCTGGTGAAGCACAAGCTGACGGTGATGCGCAGGACGGATACGAGCACGGCGTCCTTCCGGGCGCTGCTGGAGGAGATCTCCCTCATGCTCGGGTACGAGGCGCTGCGAGACCTGAAGCTGCGCGAGGAGGAGATTGAAACGCCCATGGCGCGCACCACGGGCTGGGCGCTGGACGGCAAGAAGCTGGTGCTGGTGCCCATCCTGAGAGCGGGGCAGGGCATCCTGGACGGCCTGCTCCAACTGGTCCCCTCCGCGCGAGTAGGCCACATCGGCCTGTACCGCGACCCGGAGTCCCTGAGCGCGGTGGAGTACTACTACCGTGTGCCCGCCAACCTGGAGGACCGCGACGTCATCGTCTGCGACCCGATGCTCGCGACAGGCAACTCCGCGGTGGCGGCGCTCCAGCGAGTGAAGCGAAGCCGCCCGGGCTCATTGCGTTTCGTGTGTCTGCTCGCGTGTCCGGAGGGCCTGACGAACCTGCGCGAGCACCACCCCGACGTGCGAGTCTTCACCGCCGCCATCGACGAGAAGCTGGACTCGCACGGCTACATCCTGCCCGGCCTGGGCGACGCGGGAGACCGCCTCTTCGGCACGAAGTCGGTGGACTGACTAGTCGCGATTTGCTGGATTGACGGTGAGGCATGAATCCTTCATGTCTCACCGCATGAAGACATCCCGTTTCGCGTCCGCGTTGATGGCATTGGGGTTCCTCGCCTGTGGTGGAGAGCTGGATGAGGTAGCTGTCCCCGGCGTCCAGACCCAGGAGCTCATCGGCGGAAGCCTCGCTGCCCGGTACGAGCTGCCCCACCAGGTGCGCCTCCACGTGACGGGCGCATTCACCTGCGGAGGCACGCTCCTCCGGGCCGGCTGGGTGGTGACGGCCGCCCACTGCGTCGAGGGCGTCACCCCCGCCTCCATGCGCATCTACGCGGGAGACCTGCGGCTGGGCTCGGTGGAGGCGGACGAGCAGTACCGAGCGGTGTCGCGCAAGGTGATGCACCCGTCCTACGACGGGTCGGTCCACGACGTCGCGCTCCTCCAACTCGCCCAGCCCTTCAATCTCTCACCGGCGGTGCGGACGCTGACGCTGCCGGATGCGCCCGCGCCCCTGGGTGCGCCGTACGTCGCGAGCGGCTGGGGCCGCACCCAGACCGCGCCCACCTCCGATGCGCTCAAGCGAGTGAGCCTGAGCATCACCTCCACGGCCACCTGCCGAGACATGGTGGGAAGCGACTACGTCAACGGCGCGGTGCTGTGCACGGCGCCGAGCGCCACCGCCAACGTCTGCACGAAGGATGACGGCGGACCCCTGGCCTTCAACGGGAAGTTGTATGGGATTGTGAGCGGGTTCGGCTCCAACCAGTGCAACACGTTCTCCCTGTTCACCAACGTGGCCACGTACACGCCATGGATCCGCTCCGTCATCAACGGGACGTGATGCACCGAGCCACGACGGTTTCACGCCTTGGCTCTTGAGAACTGGGAAAGACGGATTTAAACGTTGAACGGTCTAAACGTTTTTGTCCATTTCCCGGGAGTCCAGGCATGCGCGCGTCGTGGCGGTCCACCCTGATGGCGGTGATGTTGGGCGCGGTCTTCGCGGAAGGAGTGGAGGCGGCGGAGCCCGGCACGCAGCATTGGACGGAGAATCTTTCCGCCGGAGCAGGCACGTCGGAGCTCGTGGGCACGCGAGACGGGCTGCTCTACGAACCCAACGCCGTGATGCGCCGTCCCGAGGGCCTGAGCCGGCTCACGGGCCTCTTCGAGTTCCCGGCGCGCACGCTCGAGCAGCCCGTGGACACCTTCCGTCCCCAGGTCCAGGCGTCGGTAGGCCTGGGGCAGGGCGTCGAAGTGGACGTGCGAGTGAGAACCCCCGGAGGAGCCTGGAGCGAATGGCGCACCGCCACGGGAGACGAAGCCGTGCGCCTGCCCCGCTCGGGCACGGAGGTGCAGGTGCGCCTCGCGCTCATCGCGGACGAGCGAGGCCGCGGGCCGGTGGTCCAGGAGGTGGGCCTGGAGGGCTGGCGCGAAGGAGGCACGGATGAGGGGCTACAGACGCTCGCGCCGCTGACCTACCGCGTCTACGCCACCCGCGAGGGCCTGGTGGGCGGCACGACGGCGAACGGCCACGTCATCAAGACCAACGACCGCTTCGTGGCGCTGCCGTCGCGGCGAGGGCTCGCGTCGAACGGAGGCTCCGAATACCAGGTGCGCGTCTGTTATTCGAAGACGGCGAAGTGCGCGACGACGTCCGTCTGGGACGTGGGCCCGTGGAACACGAAGGACGACTACTGGAACCCGTCCAGCGTGCGCGAGATGTGGAAGACGCTGCCGCAGGGCAAGCCGGAGGCGCAGGCGGCATACCAGGACAACTTCAACGGCGGGTTGGACCAGTTCGGTCGCCGGCCGGCGAACCCCGCGGGCATCGACCTCGCGGACGGGACATTCTGGTTGGACCTGGGGATGTCGAACAACGACTGGGTGGACGTGACGTACCTGTGGACGTCCGGCGGAGGTTCGTCGACGGGGCTGGTCATCGACAGCAACAACGCGAACAACGACCAGTCCAAGGGCTACATCCAGCTCACGGGCACCAGCTGGGCGTCCTCCACGAACGTGGCGGGCTACTACGGCACCAGCTACCTGGTGTCCCCGGGAGCAGCGGTGTCGGAGCCTGCGACGTTCTGGTTCTACCTGTCCGCGGCGGGAACGAAGACGGTGGACGCGTGGTGGACGGCGGCGAGCGACCGCTCCACGGTCGCGCCCTTCATCGTCACGAACGCATCCGGCACGCAGCTGGCGAACGTGAAGGTGAACCAGACGGTCAACGGCGCAAGGTGGAACACGCTCGGCACGTGGAGCTTCCCGGCGGGGTGGAACAAGGTCCAGCTGAGCCGGTGGGTGACGGCGGGGACCTATGTGGTCGCGGACGCCATCCAGGTCCGTTAGGCCTCATGGACGCACGGGTTGTCCGGGCGGTAGAACGGTGCCCCATCTCCGAGGAAGTCATCCATGGCGTCGTTGCGCACCGTGCTCCCGCCTCCCGTGGAGGAGCCACAGCTCTACACCGACCTTGCCGGCTGGTGGCCGTTGTTCTCGCCACCGGAGGAGTACGGGGAGGAGGCGGAGGACCTGCTCCCCATGTTGCACCCGGAGGAGGGCCCGGCGAGCACGATGCTGGAATTGGGGTCGGGCGGAGGAAGCCTGGCCTTCCACATGAAGAAGCACTTCACGCTGACGCTGACGGACCGCTCGGCGGAGATGGTGGCGGTGAGTCGCAAGGTGAATCCGGAGTGCGAGCACCGCGTGGGGGACATGCGCTCGCTGCGGCTGGGACGCACGTTCGACCGGGTGATGGTGCACGACGCCATCATGTACGCGGTGGATCGCGAGGACGCGCGAGCCACGGTCCATACGGCTGCTGCGCACTGCCGCCCGGGAGGCCGGGTGGTGCTGTTGCCGGACTGCGTGCGTGAGACCTTCGAACCCCTCACCGAGTCCGGAGGCCACGACGGGCCGGACGGGCGAGGAATGCGCTATCTCATGTGGACCTGGGATCCGGATCCGGACGACGAGACCTTCGAGACCGCGTTCGCCTATCTGCTGCGCGAAGCGGACGGAACGGTGAGCATGTCGCAGGAGCGCCACCGCTTCGGTCTGTTCCGGCGTGAAGACTGGCTCGAATGGATGCGAGAGGCCGGCTGTCCCGCGACGACACGCAGGGACCCCTGGAACCGGGAAGTCTTCATCGGGGTGCGGGAGCAGGACTGATGCGAGGGTGGGGGGCCTTGCTGGTGTTCATCCCGCTGTGGGGGATGGCCGCGCCCGCGCGAGTGGAGCTCGTCTTTGGCGGAGACGTGATTCCGCACGGCGAGGTGAAGTCGGTGGCGAAGGCCCACGCGGGCAGTGGAAACCACGAAGGTTGGGACCACGTCTTCGGCCCACTGTCGGACGTGCTGCGAACAGCGGACGTGGGCGTGGTGAACCTGGAGACGCCGGTCACGGCCAACACCAAGGCCTTCACGAAGGAGCTGGTCTTCAACGCGCCCCCATCCATGGTGCAGGCCCTGGTGAACGCCGGAGTGAAGGTGGTGTCCACGGGCAACAACCACGCAAGGGATCAGCACGTGGAAGGCCTGGTGGAGACGCTGCGACACCTGGACGCAGCGGGACTGCGCCACACGGGAACGGGGACGACAAGAGACGCGGCCTGGGAGCCGGTGTTCATGGAGGTGCGAGGCCTCAAGCTGGGCTTCCTCTCCTTCACGAGGAGCCTGAACGGCTTCAGCAACCCGAAGGAATCGGACGCGCCGCACGTGGCGCTGTTGCCCTACCCGGAGCACGCCTCGAGAAGGGGGCTGAAACCGGAGGAAGCACTGGAGCGGGTGCGAGCAGCGGCAGCGAAGTGTGACGCGCTCTTCGTGATGGGGCACTGGGGGCGCGAGTACACGGACACGCCGCACCCGTTGGACAGGGCCCTGGGGCAGTCCTTCCTGGAAGCAGGAGCCTTCGCGGTCATCGGCCACCATCCGCACGTGTTGCAGCCATTGGAGGCGTACACGACGAAGTCCGGGCGCCGGGGTTTCATCGCCTACTCATTGGGCAACCTGGTGGCGAACCAGGCGCGCTTCTACCGTCACGTGAAGGGGCAGCTGGGCAAGGACGGAGACAAGAGAGACACACTGCTCCTGCGAGTCGGAGTGACCAGGGCGGAGCCCGGAGCCCCGGTGTCCCTGGCGGATGTTTCAGTGTTGCCGGTCTGGATTGAAAACAACGCCCAGGGCCGCAAGGCGAAAGCGAAGCGGAACATCCAACCGGTACTCATCGACCGCGAGATTGAAGAGGTATCACGAAGGTTGGCCGCACTGACCCAGCGCACCGAGACGCCCGACAAGGCGACCCGAGCCGAGAAGGCCGCCCTGGAGCAGCGCCTGGCAAGCGCCCGATACCGCCGCGAACGCATCCTGAGGATGCTGCCCGCGGAGTTCCGGGTAGCCACCCCGGAGCTGAGGCGGAGGGACGACAGAGCCGTGGGGCTGGCGGCTCAGACCGTGCCCTGAACCTCAGGTAGGAGGACGTGCGACGGCGGAGTGTCGTGGAGTCCATGGTTTCCGGTCCGCCGCCCTGTTACCCCTGAGGGGCGCTTGGACTCGCGTCCTGGCGTACACCCCACCCCAGGTCACACCCCATGATTCCTCTTCTTCGCACCGCTGCGGCCATCGCGCTGCTGGGCCTCGCCATGCCCGCGCTCGCCGAGGACCCGCATCCAGCCCACCCCGCCGTGAAGCCCGAAGCGCCGCCGGTCACCTTCCACCGGCTGGAGCAGGGCAACCTGCGCTTCACCAAGGGCGTGGCACGCCACCCCGCGCAGACCCTCGCGGTGCGCCACGCGCTGGCCAACGAGCAGCACCCGCACGCCATCGTCGTCACCTGCAGCGACTCGCGAGTGCCCCCGGAGCTCGTCTTCGACCAGGGCCTGGGTGAGCTCTTCGTCGTGCGCGAGGCCGGCAACGAGCTGGAGCCCCTCGTCGTCGCCAGCATCGAGTACGGCGTCGCCAACCTGGGCGTGCGCCTCATTGTCATCATGGGCCACGAGTCCTGCGGCGCCGTGAAGGCGGGTCTCACCATTCCGGACGGCCAGAGCACCGGCTCGCCCAACCTCGACGCGCTCGTCTCCGCCGTGAAGAGCAACCTCATCGACGCCCACCTCACGGACGCGGACAAGCACGACCCCAAGGTGGTGAAGGCCTCGCACGCGAACGTGGACGCCGTCACCCGCCAGCTCACCGAGCGCTCCCAGCTCCTCAAGGCCAAGGTCGACGCGGGCGAACTCGCGGTCGTCTCCGCCATCTACTCGCTGGACACCGGGCACGTGGAGTTCTGGCACACGGAGGGGCTCGTCCCCTCCAAGTAGCGACCGTCAGCGAGGCGCCTCGGATTCCTCCCGGGGCGCCGCGTGCAGGTCGCGCAACGTGACGATACGGTCCAGCAGAGGCCCGCCCAGCTTCTTCCGGGCGATGCGCTGCGACGGATAGATGCCCCGGTGGCCCGTGAGCAGGTACGCCACCGTGGCGACGATGGCCACGTGAGGCAGCACGGAGGCGCCCACCAGCTCCACCGCCATCAGCGACAGCGCAAGCGGCGTATTGGCGGCCGCCGCGAACAGCGCCGCCATGCCCACCGCCGCGCCCAGGTCCACGGGAAGTCCCAACAGCCGAGCGAGGACATTGCCCAGCGCCGCGCCAATGAAGAACAGCGGAGTCACCTCCCCGCCCAGGAAACCCGCGCCCAGCGTCACCACCGTGAACACGAGCTTCCAGGCGAACGTCCCCCAAGGCAGCGACACATCCTCGAACGCGCGAAGGATGCCGGGCACGCCCAGGCCCAGGTAGTCGCTGGTGCCCGCGAGCTTCCAGAGCCCCACCACCCCCAGGCCGCCCAGGGCCATGCGCACGGGAAGCCACGGCACACGGCGCTCCAGGACCCGCTTCAGTCCATGCGTGCCCTCGATGAAGGCCACCGCCACGCCCGCGATGCCCACCGCGAACACCAGCCACTTGCCCAGCACGGGCAACGTCAGCGCCAGCGCCTGAGGCACCGGGTACGCGGTGTGATGGATGCCCAGCCCCTGAGTCACCAGGTCGCCCACGACGGCGGCCGTGAGCGCGGGCAGGAGCGCCTCGTAGCCCAGCCGGCCCACGCACACGACCTCCAGCCCGAACACCGTGCCCGCCAGCGGAGTGCCGAACACCGAACCGAAGCCGCCCGCGATGCCCGCCGCCAGCAGCTCGCGCCGGATCTCCGGAGCCACGCGGAAGCGCCAGGCAATCTGGTCCGCCAGGCTCGCGCCCATCTGCACCGCGGTGCCCTCGCGTCCCGCGCTCCCTCCGAACAGGTGCGTGAGCACCGTGCCCAGCAGCACCATGGGCGCCATGCGAAGGGGAATCACCGCGTCGCCCTCATGCACCGTGTCCAGGACCAGGTTGTTGCCGCCCCGGATGGACGCGCCCCACCGGCCGTACACCGCGCCCAGGACGAGTCCCGCCACGGGCAGTGCGTACACCAGCGACTCATGCGCCAGCCGGAACTCCGTGGCCTCCTCCAGCAGCGCCAGGAACACCGCGGACGCCACGCCGCACACGCCCCCCACGATGGCGCCCAACAGCAGCCACTGGCCCAGTGCTCGGGCGCTCCCGGAGATGTTCATGGGCGCACTCCAGTCGTGAAACAACGCGTCAACCGGAAGCGCCGCGTCAGAGAAGGGCGCGCGAAAACACCCCTCTGACGCACCATGGCGGAATTCGTGTTCAACATGGAATACATAGTGCGGAGTTAATTCCGGTCTGCGGAGTGATTCCTGAATCAAAGCCGTGTACCGTGCGCGGCCTCTCCCCATTGCCGGGGCGGGAACCCCCTACCTCTTCAGGAGCCGGTATGTCCGTTCGTCGCAGCGGGCTGTCCCTCGCCGCCGTCCTCGCCGCCACCACCCTCAGTGGCACCGCGCTGGCCAGCACCATCAACCAGAACACGTCGTGGACCATCAACCGCTCGGCGTCGCAGACGTACCGGGTGGTGGCCTACGGCGACTCCATCTTCGCCGGCTACAACGGCGGAATCTCCAGCGTGGGGCGTCGTGCGGCCCCGGTGGTGGAGGGTGAGTACGCGGCGAAGAAGTGGGGCGCCAACGTGGAGGTCATCCGCCGCACGAAGTCCGGCGCGAAGGCGGACGACATCTACAACAACAAGATCGTCTCCGAGCGCTCCTACATGCAGGACGCCAAGACGCGCGTCGTGATGTTCGAGATGTGCGGCAACGACTACCTGCAGGCCCGCAGCGCGTTCACCGACCAGACCGGCACCTGTAACTACAGCGGCCTGCAGAACGCGCTGGCGACCTGCACCACGTACATGGAACGTGGCATGCAGACCATCAACCAGTACGCGACCACCGCCAAGGTGAAGGTCATCTCCAACATCTATTACCCCGGCTATGACGCGGACAACGTGCTGACGGCCTGCACGGACGCGACGACGGGCCAGAAGGTGAACAAGCAGCAGTACTTCCTGCCGCTGCTGGCGCGCAGCAACTGGCGTGCCTGCAACCTGGCGGCGAAGTACGGCTTCAAGTGCTCGGACGCCTTCGCGGAGATGATGGCCTCCGACTACGACCGCAACGGCGACGGCCAGATTGACTCCGAGGCCATTGCGTACCGCGCCGGCGAGACCGAGGACGCCTACGTGCAGCGCATCAGCGTCACCCTGCGCAGCACGCTGCGCGACGCGAACGGCCACCTGGCGAACAGCAGCACCAGCTACGACTACATCCAGTCGGACAACACGCACCCCACGTACACGGGCTCCACCATCAGCGTGAACATCTTCTCCGGCTCCGGTTCCGGCTCCGGAGCGCCGTCCTACACGGACGCCCAGGTCGTCAACGGCAAGAACCCGGACTGGAACAAGTTCGGCCACGAGCGCATGGGCTGGAGCATCTCCACGTTCGACCCCGCGACGCCGTGAGCTGAAGCGGCATCCGTAGGGAGAAAGGGCCTCCGACCTGTCACCGGGTCGGGGGCCTTGTCGTGTCCGTACCGACGGAGCGGCCAGCAGCCCTGTCAGCGGCCAGGCGTTCATGCCTCTATTCGTCGGAGCGCCAATGATCAGGTTCGGCTCAAACGAAGGTTTGACGTCTTCGGCCTGAAGCGTTAGAGAGTGCCCCCTCCGCGACGACCGGCGGGCCCCTGGGCCTCGGAAGGTCAGCGCGGGGGAAGAAAAGGATCGACGAAGGTTGTTGATCCCGAACGCGGCAAAGAGGTAGAAGCCGCGCCCCTCACCTCGAAGCCCGCGCACTGGCGCGGAAGGCACTTCGGGGAGAGAGCAGCACCGAAAAGAAAATAGGGCAGTCAACCAAGTGAGTTGACAGCGAACGCGGCGAAGAGATAGAAGCCGCGCCCCACCGAAGAAGCAGCAGTCCGGAAGGCAACACGACGGACGCAAAGCGGTGAGGAAAGCTGACAGCAAACGGTTGACAGGGAACGCGGCGCTGAAGTAGAAGCCGCTCCCCTTCGAAAAGAAGCGGCGGAAGTCACTGGACGGCGCCGACGAACTTCGAAGAAGCCTGCAGGACGCAAAAGCGAAGTTGACGCTGGCTGCGAACTGAAATAGAAGCTGCAACCCCGCCGGACGAAACAAGCCGGCAAGCAACAAAGTCGCAACAAGCGGCTCGGTCTTTGAAAACCAAATAGCAAGCCCAAGCAGTAATGGATTGCGGAAACCCGCAGTCAATTTTTTGAGGGCGCTTCACCTCAAGAGCAGCGCTGAAAGGCGCAGCGAGAGGGAGGTGCCGACGAATCAGCGAGCCGAGACTCCTTAGCCGGGTCTCGGGGAACGCCGGTTCAAGCAAACCAAGAATACAATTGGAGAGTTTGATCCTGGCTCAGAACGAACGCTGGCGGCGTGCCTAACACATGCAAGTCGAGCGCGAATAGGGGC
>NZ_RAWQ01000504.1:0-433 GCF_003668965.1 Corallococcus sp. AB030 | reverse complement strand
GGCCACGGTCGCCTCGGCGCTCTGAAGGTTGCGCAGCTCGACCTCGATACGTGTGCCGACCGCGAGCGCGACGCAGCCTTCGATCAGCATGCCTCCGGCAGAGACATTACGGATTCGGCATAGATCCTCACGGCCGTCATGGAGCAGCCGCGCCACCAGCAGGATCGTGTTGTAGCGCGCCTCGCGCGGCTTGAGGTCGCGTGCAACGGCGGTCGGCACGCCGGGCCGGGCGGGATCGACAATCATTGACCATCCGTTGCTGATGCGCGCGTCATTCTACCCAAAATGATGGAGGAGCCGTTACGAAGCGGCCGACTTTTGCAGGGACGTCGCCCGGTTCGCGACCGGTGAAGCGAAGGACGTGCGTCGAGCCTAAGGGATTCTCCTGACGCGACACGGATATGGCTCGCTACTATATTGCTGCGGGGAATTG
>NZ_RAWQ01000503.1:0-434 GCF_003668965.1 Corallococcus sp. AB030 | reverse complement strand
GCCTGGTAGCGTGGCGCAGGTGCGTGAAACGGCGGCTTATCTGACGCGCTTCGCCAAAACGCGCGGTGTGGCGATTGTCATGGTTGGGCACGTAACCAAAGATGGCTCGCTGGCTGGCCCTAAAGTGCTGGAACACTGTATCGACTGTTCGGTGCTTCTGGATGGTGATGCCGACTCCCGTTTTCGCACCTTGCGCAGCCATAAAAACCGCTTCGGCGCGGTGAATGAGCTGGGCGTCTTCGCGATGACCGAACAGGGGCTGCGTGAAGTCAGCAACCCTTCGGCAATTTTCTTAAGTCGCGGAGATGAAGTGACCTCTGGCAGCTCCGTGATGGTGGTGTGGGAAGGAACGCGTCCGTTGCTGGTGGAGATTCAGGCGCTGGTCGATCACTCGATGATGGCGAATCCGCGCCGCGTGGCAGTGGGGCTGGAAC
>NZ_RAWQ01000502.1:0-437 GCF_003668965.1 Corallococcus sp. AB030 | reverse complement strand
GGGAATTAGCAAATATATAACAGTAAAAGTAATTCCACAAGTTAAGGTTACTAAAGTTACAGTTAATGCACCAGATGGAAGTGGAAATGAAATAACGGATGGTGGAGCATTACAAATGACTGCAAGTTTTGAACCAACAGGGGCGACTAGTAAAAGTGTGACTTGGTCGGTAACTCCTGGAACAGGAAAAGCAACAGTTGATAGCAATGGGCTATTAAGCGAAGTATAAAATGGAACGGTTACTGTAAATGAAACTGCAACAGATGGATCAAAAGTTGTGGGAAGTCTGCCTATAACTATAAGTGGTAAAGTAGGGACAATAACTGTGACAGGAACAGGAAATATTTCTACAATAGTTATTCCAAATGGTACATTACAAATGCTAGCAACGGTGGGGCCAACAGATGCAGTTAATAAAGCAATAACTTGGTCAGTAA
>NZ_RAWQ01000501.1:0-443 GCF_003668965.1 Corallococcus sp. AB030 | reverse complement strand
CTACTGACCGCTACCGGACCCGGCTCTGCCGTGGTGCTGACCAACGGGCGAGATGCCTCCCGCGTGCTCAACCGCGGCGTGGAGATCAGCGTGATCAACACCGCCTCCCTGGTGGGTGGCTTGGCCGCACTGGCTGTGCATGACGCAGACAATGACTTCGATGATGACCTCGAAGACATGGTGGATTCTGTCTCCGCGCAGCGATTCCAGATCACCACCGAAGCAGACATGACTTCTGCCATCGATGCGCTGCTGGAAGAGGGTGGCGAACTGGTTACCCTGCTGTGGTCCACCCCAGAAGTCAGCGAAGAAGCGATGGAGAACCTGCGCCAACACATGGCGCAAAACCACCCGGACGTGGAATTTCACGATTACCCAGCCGAAGCCATGGGCACCGCTGGCTCTGCCGTGGAGATTGGGGTGGAGTAGGTGCTGGGTTGGGA
>NZ_RAWQ01000500.1:0-444 GCF_003668965.1 Corallococcus sp. AB030 | reverse complement strand
GTTTTGGCTCGACGCCCGTCTCCTAGCGATGCCATCAGGCACAGTGTTTTCCGCCCATGATGACGACGGTCAGGGTGTCCTCGTTATTGTGTTATCTCATGGCGCTGCCAGTGATCCCGCCTCATGGGACCGGCTTGCAGGAGAGGTCAACCATCTCCATTCCGGGACTGTTATTGCCCGCGGTGGTGCCGGACAGAATACAGGTCGCCTCAGTGGGTTGTACCGCCCCGTCACTGGTCCCGAAAACGGTGGCCCGTCGTTGGCCCCGTGGGTCGCCCTGGTCAATGATGGCTCACGTGCTGCAGTGGCAGAGGCACGCCGGATCCTCGACGCCGTCGACATGTCGGCTCTGTCGGGAACCCCGGTAGCTGGCCCACGTTTCCGTTTGCACTGGATCGACGACACCGCCGCGGGCCGGGTTCGTACGTGGCCGTTGCCATGGCC
>NZ_RAWQ01000499.1:0-445 GCF_003668965.1 Corallococcus sp. AB030 | reverse complement strand
CCCATTACAGCGAGGAGCAGGCCGCGCCGCTGCTCGCCTGCTTCGATGCCTACGAGGCCGAGCATCCGGGCGTCACCATCGAGCACCAGCAGACCGCGTACGGCGACTTTCTCCAGACCATCCTGACCAGCCGGGTCGGCGGCACCGCGCCCGACATCTACAACATCTACTCGATCTGGGCGCCGCAACTGGTGGGCGCGGGCGTGCTCGAGCCGCCGCCCCAGGACGTGCTCGACTCCATCGCCGCCACCTACTCCCCCGCCACGGTCGGCGCTGCGACCATCGACGGCCAGCTCTGGGGCTACCCGACCGAGCTGTCGATCTATGCGCTCGTCTACAACAAGGCGCTGCTCGCCGCGGCAGGCTACGACGCGCCCCCTGCGACCTGGGCCGAGCTGCGCAAGATCGCGCAGGCGATCACCACGACCAACGACCAGGGCAACAT
>NZ_RAWQ01000498.1:0-446 GCF_003668965.1 Corallococcus sp. AB030 | reverse complement strand
GGAGAGGGGTGTAAAGGCAGGGGCAGGAGGGCTCGATGGCGCGCACGCGGACGGTGGGCAGTGGGGGCCTGAAGGGCCTTCCGGAGGCTCCAACGGTGTCCCCGGGGTCGGTGCCGGGCCGGCCGGTGGCCCTGGCGATGGCCCTGGCGGCCCTCCTGGCCTTCGGAAGCGCTTGCCGGGACGAACCCCCGCTGACGGGCGCCCGGAGCCTCCTGCGGGTCTCCCAGGAGGCCGTGACGTTCCCGGCCAGCTACCCCCGGGTGGAGCGGGTGGTGGAGCTCCGGGTGGTGAACGCGGGCCGGACGACGCTGGACGTGGAGTGGACGGCGCTGGCGGCCCCGTTCTCCGCGTCCGGGTTGCCCACACGCATGGCGCCGGGCGAGGTCCCGGTCCGGCTGTCCTACCGGCCGGAGGCCACGGGCGTGCTGACGGCCACGCTGGTGGGG
>NZ_RAWQ01000497.1:0-447 GCF_003668965.1 Corallococcus sp. AB030 | reverse complement strand
GGATTGACATAGACATTGTCAGCATCAATAAGTTGATCATTTTTTACATTGGATGATCGTAAAACGAATATACCTGTGTCTTGTATGTCAGTTGGACTATATGTTAATCCTGAATAACTGGAAGTTATATTTGTTAACTTACGCAGTTCCCAAGGGTCAGTGAAACCAGCGAAACGAATTTCGGGACGAACCGCCCCTTCTTTCGGGAACATTTTCGAAAGCAAAGTCTTTTTTGATTCTTTTAATTGCTCTATTTCTTGATGACGAAGAGTGATAATGCTATCAATCTGCTTTAAAAATAAACCAATACGCTTTTGTTCATCTATGCTAGGGACATAAATTTTTGCTTTAAGAAAATCCTTTGCTACTAAATTTGTCATCATCGTTGCTTTAGTAGTTACTCTTCTTAAGATGTGTCCCATTATATTTTCGTTGTTAATATAATAT
>NZ_RAWQ01000004.1:0-142431 GCF_003668965.1 Corallococcus sp. AB030 | reverse complement strand
GCACCACGGACGTGACGGGCACGGTGAAGCTGCCGGACAACGTCGAGATGGTCATGCCGGGCGACAACATCGCCATCGAGGTGGAGCTCATCACCCCGGTCGCGATGGAGAAGGAGCTCCGGTTCGCTGTTCGTGAAGGCGGCCGCACGGTGGGCGCGGGCGTTGTGGCGGAAATCATCGCGTAGTATTCAGCCCACCAGCTCTCCGGAAGGCCCCTTGTGGGCGGTTCCGGGGAGCCGGTGGAAATCCAGTTGCAACCCATGGGGTGTGGTGGTACACACCGCGCCCCTTCGTTCCGAAGAAACGGTTCTCTGAAATCCAGGCGTTGACGGGCGTACCGCCTCACGGTTCCCAGAGGTCGTTCAAAGAGGTTCTTGCGAATGGCGACACAGAAGATCCGCATCCGGCTGAAGGCGTACGACTCGAAGCTCCTGGACCAGAGTGCTGGGGAGATCGTCGAGACGGCCAAGCGCACGGGCGCCAAGGTGGCCGGTCCGATCCCCCTGCCGACGCGCATCAACAAGTTCACCGTGTTGCGTTCGCCGCACGTGGACAAGAAGAGCCGCGAGCAGTTTGAGATCCGCACGCACAAGCGCCTGCTCGATATCCTCGAGCCGACCCAGCAGACGCTGGACGCGCTGATGAAGCTGGATCTGTCTGCCGGCGTTGACGTCGAGATCAAGTCCTAGGAAGCGGGATGGCGTCGGAGTGGTTTCACTCTGACCCCCGAGGAAAGTGCCATGGCGAAGTTTGACGTAGTCGACCTGGATTTGAAGAAGGTGTCGGAGATCGAGCTCTCCGACGAGATCTTCGGCGCCGAGCCGAACACCCACCTGTTCTATGAGGTGGCGAAGATGCAGCAGATCAACCGGCGCCGCGGCACGGTCGGGGTGAAGAACACCTCGCTCGTCAGCGGCGGCGGCAAGAAGCCCTGGAAGCAGAAGGGCACCGGCCGTGCTCGCCAGGGTTCCATCCGCGCTTCCCACTGGGTGGGCGGCGGCAAGGCGATGGCTCCCAAGGCCCGTGACTACTTCTATCGGCCTCCCCGCAAGGTCCGCCGCGGTGCCCTGCGCGCCGTGCTGTCCCTGCGCGCCCGGGAGAAGCAGCTCATCATCCTGGACGGCTTCAAGCTGGACGCCCCGAAGTCGAAGCAGGCCTTCGAGGTGCTCACCCGCCGCCTGAAGCTCCAGAACGCGCTGATCATCGACGAGCGCGGCAACACGAACCTGCACCGCAGCGTGCGCAACCTGGCGAAGTTCGACGTGCTGCCGCCCGAGGGTCTCAACCTCGAGTCCGTGCTCAAGCACTCGCACGTCGTCCTGACTTCCGCCGCCGCGAAGGCGCTTGAGGGGTCCCTGTCATGAATCTGAACGACGTCATCAAGGGCCCGCTCATCACGGAGAAGCTGGACAAGGCCCGTGAGAAGTTCCGCCAGTACTCGTTCATCGTGGACCGCAAGGCCACGAAGCACGACGTGTCCCGCGCGGTCCAGTCCCTGTTCAAGGTCACGGTGGAGGCTGTTCGCACCAACATCGTGCGTGGCAAGACGAAGCGGGTGGGCAAGAGCATCGGCCAGCGCCCCAACTTCAAGAAGGCGGTCGTCACCCTCAAGGAAGGTGACAAGATCGAACTCTTCGAAGGGGGAGCGGTCTGACGCCACTGGCGACAGATCCGCCTGAGAGGAACACACCATGGGCATCAAGAAGTACAAGCCGACAAGCGCCGCCCGCCGTCTGATGACGGTGTCCGACTTCGCGGACATCACCAAGGACTCGCCGGAGAAGGCCCTCACCGAGCCTCTCAAGCGTTCGGGTGGCCGCAACGTTCACGGCCACATCACCCGTCGTCACCAGGGTGGCGGTCACAAGCGTCGCTACCGCACCATCGACTTCAAGCGTCGTGACAAGGACGGCGTGCCGGCCAAGGTGGTCGCGGTCGAGTACGACCCGAATCGCACGGCCAACATCGCCCTCCTGCACTACGCGGACGGCGACAAGCGCTACATCCTGGCCCCCGTGGGCTTGGCCGTGGGCGACACCGTGTTCGCCGGTTCCACCGCCGACATCCGGCCGGGCAACAGCCTGCCGCTGCAGAACATCCCGGTGGGTACGGTCATCCACAACGTGGAGCTGAAGCCGGGCCGTGGCGCCCAGGTCATCCGTTCCGCGGGCACCTCCGGCCAGTTGATGGCCAAGGAAGACCGTTACGCTCAGGTCCGCATGCCTTCCGGTGCTGTGCGCAAGGTGCTCATCGAGTGCCGTGCCACCGTCGGCCAGGTGGGCAACATCGAGCACGAAATCATTCGCATCGGTAAGGCGGGTAAGAGCCGCTGGCTGGGCATTCGGCCCACCGTCCGCGGTTTGGCCATGAACCCTGTCGACCACCCGCACGGTGGTGGTGAGGGTAAGTCCGGCCAGGGTAATCCGCACCCGGTGTCTCCGTGGGGCAAGAAGACCAAGGGCCTCACCACGCGCACCAACAAGCGCACCGACAAGTTCATCGTGAGCGGCCGCCGCCAGGGCGCGCGCAGCCAGTAAGAGGATTTGAAACATGGCTCGTTCGATCAAGAAGGGTCCGTTCGTCGACGATCACCTCCTCAAGAAGATCGAGGGGATGATTGCGGCGAACAAGAAGGCGGTCGTCAAGACCTGGTCCCGGCGCTCCACGATTCTCCCTGAGTTCGTGGGTCACACCTTCGCCGTGCACAACGGCAAGAAGTTCATTCCGGTGTTCGTGACGGAGAACATGGTGGGCCACAAGCTCGGCGAGTTCGCTCCTACGCGCACCTTCGGCGGGCACTCGGCGGAGAAGAAGGTCGCCAAGGCCCCGGGCAAGTAGCCCGTACCTACGCCTGAGAGCCTGAGGAGATGACCATGGAGTCGACTGCACATCTGCGTCACCTGCGCATGAGCCCGCGCAAGCTGTCCCTCGTCGCGGCGCTCATCCGGGGCAAGCCTGTCGAGGCTGCCCTGAACATCCTGAAGTTCACCCCGCGCGCTGCTGCGCGGCCGGTGGAGAAGCTCATCAAGAGCGCCGTCGCCAACGCGACGGACCTGTCCAAGGGCCAGGTCGACGTGGATACCCTCTACGTCAAGACCATCTCCGTGGATCAGGCCGCCACCCAGCGCCGGTTCATGCCGCGCGCCATGGGGCGCGCGACGCCCATTCAGAAGAAGTCTGCCCACGTCCACGTCGTGCTGGCTGAGGCCAAGAAGTAGGACCCGTCGGGCCCTGCCCGGACGCACCAAGGAGATTCAGTTTGGGACAGAAAGTACATCCGATTGGGTTCCGGCTCGGCGTCATCAAGACCTGGGACTCCAAGTGGTTTGAGCACAAGAACTACGCTCAGTGGCTCCACGAAGACATCCGCATCCGCGAGTTCGTCAAGAAGTCGCTGAACCACGCGGGCGTGTCGAAGGTGGAGATTGAGCGCGCCGCCAACAAGGTGAAGGTCAACGTCCACACCGCGCGTCCGGGCATCGTCATCGGCAAGCGTGGCGCTGGCATCGAGACCGTCAAGAAGGACCTCCAGCAGTTCACCAAGAACGAGGTCTTCCTGAACATCGTCGAGGTCCGCAAGGCCGAGACCGACGCGCAGCTCGTGGCGGAGAACATCGCCACGCAGCTCGAGCGCCGTATCGCCTTCCGCCGCGCCATGAAGAAGGCGCTGCAGACCGCGATGAAGTTCGGGGCCAAGGGCATCCGCGTGGCCTGCTCGGGCCGCCTGGGTGGTGCCGAGATGGCCCGCTACGAGTGGTACCGCGAGGGCCGCGTGCCCCTGCACACCCTCCGCGCGGACATCGACTTCGGCTTCGCCGAGGCCAAGACGACCTACGGCAAGATTGGCTGCAAGGTCTGGATCTGCAAGGGCGAGGTCCTCCCCGGCAAGGGCGGCCAGGCCCCCATGCCCACCAACCGGTAAGACGCCCCTGTGGGGCGGGCCCTAAGAAGCCCGCCCTGCACGGAAGGCACGAAGGACATCGACCATGCTTCAGCCTGCTCGAACCAAATACCGCAAGATGCAGAAGGGCCGCATGTTCGGCTCGGCCCACCGCGGCAGCGACCTCACCTACGGTGAGTTCGGCCTGGTGAGCCTCCAGCCGGGCTGGATCACCTCGCGCCAGATCGAGGCGGCCCGTATCGCGATGACCCGCCACGTGAAGCGCGGCGGCAAGATCTGGATCCGGATCTTCCCGGACAAGCCCATCACGAAGAAGCCCGCCGAAACCCGTATGGGTACCGGTAAGGGCGGCGTGGAGTACTACGTCGCGGTCGTCAAGCCGGGACGCGTGCTCTATGAGATGGAGGGCATGACGCAGGAGATCGCCACCGGTGCGCTGAAGCTGGCGCAGGCGAAGCTGCCGGTGCTCACCAAGATCGTGCGCCGCAGCGAGCTCTCGCTGTAGTCACGCACCGCCGGGACGGGCGCTCCACCTGGTGACAGGGGAGGGCGCCCGCATCCCGCGCCGAGGAGACCAAGATGGCGACTGCGAAGGAACTGAAGGAACTGTCGACGGACGACCTGCAGAACCGCGCGAAGGAACTGCGCGATACGCTGGTCCAGGATCGGCTCAAGCGTCGGACCGGCTCGCTGGACAGCCCCGCTGAGGGCGTGCAGCACCGCCGTGATCTGGCCCGCATCCTCACCGTCCTGGGCGAAAAGGCCCGGGCCGCGAAGGCGGGGTAGTAGTAGCAGTGCATCCGCGGGCATCCGGGCTCACCCGGGTGTCCGTGGCCATCCGGGCAGAGGGTCCGGGTGCATGACAGACAGTGAGAACCAACATGGCTGAAGCGACCGAAACGCCCGCTGCCGAGACCTCCACCCGGGGTCGTCCCAAGACCCGCGTGGGCATCGTCACCTCCAACAAGATGCAGAAGACGGTGGTCGTCACCGTCCAGCGTCGTGCTCCCCACCCGAAGTACGGGAAGATCATGAGCCTGCGCGAGAAGTACAAGGCGCACGTCGAGGATCACGACTACCCGAAGAAGGTCACCATCAACGAGGGTGACCGGGTGCGCATCGCCGAGACCAAGCCCGCTTCGAAGGACAAGCGTTGGCGCGTGGTCGAGGTGTTGGAGAAGAGCAAGAACGTCTAGGTAGGTCACACCGCGTCCGTGCGCCATGAAGCGCGTGGACGGGTTCGAGCAAGAGGAGACTTCACATGATTCAGATGCAGAGTGTGCTCGATGTGGCCGACAACTCGGGCGCCAAGAAGGTGTTTTGCATCAAGGTTCTCGGCGGCTCCAAGCGCAAGTACGCCTCCATCGGCGACGTCATCGTCGTGTCGATCCGCGAGGCCCTGCCCAACTCCAAGGTGAAGAAGGGTGACGTGGCCAAGGCCGTCATCGTCCGCACCCGTCGCGAGGTGGGTCGTGCGGATGGCAGCTACATCAAGTTCGACGGCAACTCGGCGGTCCTCATCAACAAGGACCTGGAGCCCATCGGGACGCGCATCTTTGGGCCGGTCGCCCGTGAGCTGCGTGCCCGCAAGTTCATGAAGATCATCTCGCTGGCGCCCGAGGTCCTCTAAGAGGACGCAGGCCTGACGGCGAACAGCCAGAGTGAGGAAGCCATGCAGAAGCTGAAAGTCGGTGACACCATCCAGGTCATCTCCGGGTCTGAGCGCTCGGAGAAGACGCCGGCGACCAAGCGCGGCAAGGTGCTGAAGGTTGACCGGGAGGCGGGCCGCGTGACGGTCGAGGGCCTGCGCCTGGTCAAGCGCCACATGCGCAAGACGCCGCAGAGCCCCGAGGGCGGCATCATCGAGAAGCCGGGCACCATCGCGCTCTCGAACGTCCAGGTGGTCTGCGCCAAGTGTGACAAGCCGACCCGCGTCGGCATCCGCAAGGAGGGGGAGACCTCCAAGCGGTTCTGCAAGCAGTGTGACGCCCTGATTGACTAGGGGTCGGTGTTCGGGCATGTATGCGCGCCCCTTGCCCCACCCCGTGGTGGGGCAAGCGGGCGTGCACGTCCAGAGAGCTGAAATGGTTGAGTTCTCCGGGTGTTTCCACGTTCTAGACGCAGGACTGATCGGACGCGCTGGGTCCATGACGGCGCCCCGAAGCAGGGGAATGAAAGATGGCTGACGAGAAGAAGGCCGACTCGAAGGAAAAGAAGAGCAAGAAGCGCGGCAAAGAAGAAGCCAAGAAGGTTGGCTTCGCCGCGAACATCGAGGAGGGCCTGAAGGCCCGCTCGGCGCGCCTCAAGGACCGCTTCCGCGCGGAAGGCGTTCCTGCGCTGATGAAGGAACTGGGGCTCGGAAACCCCATGGAAGTGCCGCGGCTGGAGAAGATCGTCGTCAACATGGGTCTGGGCGAGGCGCTCGCCAACAACAAGATCCTGGAGTCGGCGGTGGACCAGCTGGCTGCCATCACCGGTCAGAAGCCGGTCGTGACTCGCGCGCGCAAGTCCATCGCGAACTTCAAGCTGCGCCAGGGCCAGGCCATCGGTGCCGCTGTCACGCTGCGCGGCGACCGCATGTTCGAGTTCATGGACCGCCTCATCACCGTCGCGCTGCCTCGCGTGCGTGACTTCAAGGGCGTGTCCCCCAAGGCCTTTGACGGGAAGGGCAACTACACGCTCGGCGTGCGTGAGCAGATCATCTTCCCGGAAATCAACTACGATCAGATCGAAAAGGTGAAGGGGCTCAACATCAGCTTCGTCACCACCGCCCGGAACGACGAGCAGGGCCTCGCGCTGATGCGTCACTTCGGCATGCCGTTCCGTCAGTAACCGAGCCCAGGACTCCCATCGATCATGGCCAAGCTCTCCAAGATTGCCCAGGCAAAGCGCAAGCTGAAGTTCCCCGTGCGTCAGTACAACCGCTGCGGTCTCTGCGGTCGTCCTCGCGCCTTCCTGCGCAAGTTCAAGATGTGCCGTATCTGCCTGCGTCACCGCGCCCTGCGTGGTGAGATTACCGGCGTCACCAAGTCGTCCTGGTAGGCGTTGGACCCGGAGCCCTGTCCCTGTCCTGAAGAGGGCAGGGCGGTACCCGGTTGAAGTAGAAAGAAGTAGCGGTCGTCGCGAACCCCCGGGATGGGCCCGGCAGGCGCGGTGGCCGCGAACGCGGTGTGTCCCATGGGGACCGCTGCTTTGCTTGAAGGTGCTTCATGCCGGTCAATGATCCCGTCGGCGACATGCTGACCCGCCTGCGCAACGCCTCGCGTGCGCGGCACGACAAGGTCGTCATCCCCCACTCGAAGCTCAAGGTGGAGATCGTCAAGGTCCTCAAGGACGAGGGCTACATCGGGGATTTCGCCATCCACGAGGTCGCGCCCCAGAACGAGATCACCGTCCAGCTGAAGTACGGCCCGGACCGCAGCCCGGCCATCACCGGCATTCGCCGCGTGTCGAAGCCCGGCCTGCGTCGTTACGTCGCGGTGCGCGACATCCAGCCGGTGCTCGGCGGCATGGGCATCTCCATCCTCTCCACCTCGCGCGGCATCCTGGTGGACACCGAGGCCCGGAAGCAGAAGGTCGGCGGCGAGCTGCTCTGCACGGTCTACTAGCCAGGAGCCTGGGTGAAGCGCCCCGCGAGGAGCGCGCCCCGGGCGACGACAGCACGAGGCAATCATGAGTCGGATTGGAAAACTGGCGATCAAGCTTGGTGACAAGACGAAGGTCAATGTCGCCAACCAGCAGGTCAACTTCGAAGGCCCCAAGGGCAAGCTGTCCGTCAAGCTCCCCGCCAAGGTGAAGGTGGAGGTCAAGGACGGCCAGGTGACGGTGCAGCGCGAGGATGACTCGCGTGAGGCCCGCAGCCTGCACGGCCTGACGCGGACCATCCTCGCCAACGCGGCGAAGGGCGTGTCCGCAGGCTTCGAGAGGCGTCTGGACATCCGTGGCGTCGGTTTCCGCGCGGAAGTGAAGGGCAAGGCCATTCACTTCTCGCTCGGTTACTCCCACCCGGTGGTGTTCAACCTGCCGGAGGGTGTGACGGCGGAAGTCGACAAGACCTCCCGCACCGAGGACAGCCTTCCCACGGTGGGGCTGACGCTCCGCTCGGCGGACAAGGAAGCCCTGGGCGCCACGGCGGTGAACATCCGCTCGCTGCGTCCGCCGGAGCCCTATAAGGGCAAGGGCATCAAGTACGCCGAGGAGCGCATCCGTCGCAAGGAGGGCAAGACCGGTACGACCTAGTCGTCGCCGCGTCTTCGCCGAGCATTCAACCCCGTCGGGCCTTGAGGTCTGGCGGAATCATCCGGCGGCGGAAGGCCGCATCGCCGCCGGACGGAAAAGGAAGCAGCCATGTCCAAGACTGTCGAGCAGCGCCTCAAGAGGAAGAACCGCATCCGCAAGAAGCTCTCCGGAACCACGGAGCGTCCGCGGCTGTCGGTCTACAAGAGCCTCAAGCACATCTACGCGCAGGTGGTGGACGACTCCACCGGCCGCACGCTGGCGTTCGCGTCGTCCCTGTCCAAGGAGTTGAAGGGCAAGGACGAGGGCGACAAGAAGGCCGACGCGAAGCGCGTGGGCTCCCTCATCGCGGAGAAGTGCAAGGCCGCCAACGTCGATGCGGTGGTGTTCGACCGCAACGGCTTCCCTTACCATGGGCGCATCGCCGCCGTGGCTGACGCCGCGCGCGAGGCCGGCCTGAAGTTCTAGGTACCAGAAAGGAATTCCTCAAGTGGCAACTCCGATCAATCCGAACGATCTGGACCTGACCGACCGCGTGGTGAACATCAACCGCGTGGCCAAGGTGGTGAAGGGTGGCCGCCGGTTCTCGTTCGCCGCGCTTGTCGTGGTGGGCGATGGCAACGGGCACGTGGGCGTGGGCCTGGGCAAGGCCAACGAAGTCCCCGAGGCCATCCGCAAGGGTGGCGAGAACGCGAAGAAGAACCTGTTCCGCGTTCCCCGCATGGGCCACACCATCCCGCACGAGATCCTGGGGCACTTTGGTGCCGGCTGGGTGCTCCTGAAGCCGGCCTCCGAAGGTACGGGCGTCATCGCCGGTGGTGCGGTGCGCGCGGTGCTGGAGGCGGCGGGCATCCGCAACATCCTGACCAAGAGCCAGGGTTCGCGGAATCCGCACAACGTGCTGAAGGCCACGGTGGCGGGCCTGAAGCTGCTGCGCAGCGCCGAGCAGGTCGCGCGGCTGCGTGGCAAGGACGTCGAGACCCAGAAGCTCGCGGGCGAGGCGAGGGGCTAGTCATGGCGCTCAAGGTTAAGCTGACGAAGAGCTTCTCGGGGTCTTCCGAGGACATGCTGGCCACCATCAAGGGCCTCGGTCTGAAGAAGTTCGGCGACGAGCGGCTGTTGAAGGACACCCCGGCGGTGCGCGGCATGGTGTTCAAGGTAAAGCACCTGGTCTCCCTGGAGACGGTCAGCCAGGAGGCCCCGGCGCCCAAGCGCCGCAAGCCCCGGAAGATTGTCGCCCGGGACCGCGCCCTGGAGCGCCTGGCCGCCAAGGCCAAGGCCTGAGAACTGAGGATCCAACATGAGCATCCTGACCAATCTGAAGCGCCCTGAGGGCTCCTGGCACCGCAAGAAGCGCGTGGGCCGTGGCCAGGGTAGCGGCCTGGGCAAGACGGCCGGCCGCGGCGGCAAGGGCCAGAAGGCCCGCTCCGGCAACATGCGGTTCGAGGGCTTCGAAGGCGGCCAGAGCCCGCTGCAGCGCCGCCTGCCGAAGTTCGGCTTCAACCCGCCCAACCGCACCACCTACGCGGTGGTGAACCTGGGCGACCTGGAGCACACGTTCGACGCTGGCGCCACGGTGGACGAGGCCGCGCTGAAGCAGGCGGGCCTGGTCAAGGGCCGTTATGATGGCGTGAAGGTCCTGGCCCACGGCGAGCTCGCTAAGAAGCTCACCGTCAAGGTGAACAAGGTGTCCGCGGCGGCTCGCGAGAACATCGAGAAGGCGGGCGGCTCCGTGGAGGAGCTTCCCCTGGTGGCGCACAAGCCGGAGTCGGCCGCCAAGGCCCACGCTGGCAAGGGCGTCAAGGCTCCTCGCCAGCCCCGGGCGTAGGCGTGACCGGCGGCGCGCATCACAGTGATGTGGTGCGCGCCCCCAGCCTTGTGTAGGCTTCCGCGCCCCTTTCCGGAACCGGAGAGGGGCGTTTGTTGTTGCTGGCAGAACCTCTTGAAGAGGATGGCATTACCGTGGCCCTGAACGCCTTCGCCAACGTCTTCCGCATCGCGGAGCTGCGCAGCCGGCTTGCGTACACGCTCGTGCTGCTGTCCGTCTACCGCATCGGCATCTTCATCAACACGCCGGGCGTGGACCGCTCTGCGATGAACGCGTTCATGGACGCCCAGAAACAATCGGGCGGCCTCGTGTCGCTGTTCAACCTCTTCTCCGGCGGCGCGCTGGAGCAGATGTCCATCTTCGGCCTGGGCATCATGCCGTACGTGAGCGCCTCCATCATCATCCAGCTCTTGGCGGTGGTGGTGCCCAGCCTGGAGCGCCTGCAGAAGGAAGGCGCCGCGGGCCGCCAGAAGATCAACCAGTACACGCGCTACGGAACCATCGCGCTGTCCATCGTGCAGGGCGTGGGCATCTCGCGGTGGCTGGCCTCGCTGGGCCGCTCCGACGCGGGGCAGGGCGGCTTCAACCAGGTGGTGGTACCCAACGACAACCTCTGGTTCACCTTCATGACGGTGGTCAGCCTCACGGCGGGCACGGCCTTCATCATGTGGCTGGGCGAGCGCATCACCGAGCGCGGCATCGGCAACGGCATCTCGCTCATCATCTTCGCGGGCATCGTGGCGCGCGTGCTGCCCGGCGCGAAGACGCTGCTGGACCTGACGTCGCAGGAAGTGGTGAACGTGGCCGCGGTGCTGGGCCTGCTCTTCTTCATGCTCCTCATCATCGGCGTGGTGGTCTATGTGGAGCGGGGCATGCGTCGGGTGCCCATCCAGTACGCCAAGCGCATGGCGGGCCGTCGCATGTTCGCGGGCCAGGCCACGTACTTCCCCATGAAGGTGAACGCCTCGGGCGTGATTCCCCCCATCTTCGCCGGCGCAGTGCTGTCCTTCCCGGCGACGCTGGGCGCGTGGTTCCCCTTCCTGCAGGGCTTCCAGCGCAGCATCGAGGGCAACCTCTGGGTCTACAACGGCCTGTTCGTGCTGCTGGTGGTGTTCTTCTCCTACTTCTACACGGCGCTCACCTTCCGGCCGGATGACGTGGCGGACAACATCAAGAAGCAGGGTGGCTACATCCCCGGCATCCGCCCGGGCCGTCAGACGGCGGAGTTCATTGAGCGCACGCTCAACCGCCTCACGTTCGGTGGCGCCATCTACCTGGCCATCATCTGCGTGATTCCGTCCGTCATCAGCAGCGTGCTCGGGGTGCAGTTCACCTTCGGCGGCACGGCGCTCCTCATCGTGGTGGGCGTGGCGCTGGACACGGTGCAGCAGATTGAGGGCCACCTCATCAGCCGCAACTACGAAGGCTTCGCGGGTCCGCGCGGTCCGCGCATCCGCGGCCGGGTTCGCGTGGCGGCCTGACAGCGGTCGGTTGTGTTCCGGGCGCCTCTCCCCAATGGTGGGGAGGGGCGCCTCGTCGTTCAAGGGTGGACGTAGGTACAAAGGAGCGACATGAACCTCATCCTCTTGGGGCCGCCGAACGCCGGGAAGGGAACCCAGGCGAAGAAGCTCTACGCGGACTTCCAGATCCCGCAGATCTCCACCGGCGACATCCTGCGCAAGGCCGTGAAGGATGGCACGCCGCTGGGCAAGGTGGCCGGGCCGCTGATGGCCGCGGGGCAGTACGTCCCGGACGACGTCGTCATCGGCATCGTGGAGGAGCGGCTGAAGGAGCCGGACGTGGCCCAGGGCTTCGTGCTTGACGGCTTTCCCCGCACCCCGGGACAGGCGGACGCGCTGGACCGGATGCTGGAGCGGTTGGGCAAGCAGCTGAACGCGGTCGTGTCGCTCGAGGTCCCTCACTCGACGCTGGTCGAGCGTGGCTCCGGCCGGCGCGTGTGCCCCAATGACGGGTCCGTCTTCCACGTCACCCAGAGCCCGCCGAAGCGCGCGGGCCTGTGCGACAAGTGCAGCACGGAGCTCGTGCAGCGTCCGGATGACACGCCGGAGGTCATCGAGAAGCGCCTGCAGAAGTACGACGCCGAGACGTCCCCTCTGAAGAACTTCTACGCGAAGAAGGGGCTGCTCAAGAGCGTGGACGGCGTCGGGTCTCCGGAGGGCATCTACGAGGAGATCAAGAAGGCCGCTGGCCGTCCTGCCTGAGCCTGGGGCAGCCAGTGAGGCGAGGGCAGGGCCGGTCTGGACTGCCGCCCCACCGTTCATGGGTTCCCGACAGAGCAGCGGGCTGGTAGGGAAAGGGGCGCATGAACCCGGTGGAGATCAAGAGCCCGGATGAGATTGCCCTGATGCGGGAAGCGGGGCGGATCGTCTGTGAGATCCTGGACGAACTGGAGAAGGCAGTGGCCCCCGGTGTCTCCACCTGGGATTTGGACGCCCTGGCGGAGCAGCTCATCGCCAAGAAGGGCGCCCGGTCGGCGTTCAAGGGCTACCACGGCTTTCCGGGTGTCCTCTGCGCCTCCGTGAACCAGGAGGTCGTCCATGGCATCCCCAACCGGAAGCGGCGGTTGGTGGCGGGGGACCTGATGAAGCTGGACTTCGGGGTGGTCTACCGCGGCTTCTTCGGGGACTCCGCGCGGACGGTGCCGGTAGGGAAGGTGACGCCAGAGGCCCAGGCCCTGGTGGACGTTACCCGGCAGTCCCTGGAGAAGGCCATCCAGGCGATGCAGCCGGGCAACCGGATTGGCGACATTGGTCACGCGGTGCAGAACCACGTGGAGGCGCGGGGGTTCTCCGTGGTCCGGGACTTCACGGGGCACGGGATTGGCCGGAAGCTGCACGAGCCGCCGCAGGTGCCCAACTACGGGCAGGCGGGGTCAGGGATGAAGCTGCGGCCAGGCATGGTCCTGGCTGTGGAACCAATGGTGAACCAGGGGACGCCCGACGTGGAGGTCCTGGAGGACGAGTGGACGGCCGTCACTGTGGACGGCAAGTTGTCCGCCCACTTCGAGCACACCATCCTGATCTCAGAGCGGGGGCCGGAAGTGCTGACCCGGCGTCGATGAGGGCCCCCGGCCACAGGGTGAAATAGGGTGATGTCAGAAGGTGTTGATAGAGGTCCAGATTTCAGATCGCGCGGCGCTTGCTACTTACGGACCAAAGTGTTATCCCGCCGCGCTTCCAGAAGGTTCGTGGTCCGGGAAGAAGGTTGACGCTTGCCGAAGGATGATTCCATCGAAGTCGAGGGGACCGTTATGGAGCCCCTACCGAACGCGATGTTCCGCGTGGTGCTGGACAACGGCCACAAGGTGCTCGCGCACATCTCGGGTAAGATGCGGATGCACTTCATCCGTATCCTTCCGGGCGACAAGGTGAAGGTCGAGTTGTCGCCGTATGACCTGACCCGTGGACGGATCACGTACCGGGCCAAGTAATTCGCGCCGGCCGCCTGTGCGGACCGGCTGTTGTGCTTTTCTCCGCTGAAGGAAGGAAGTTCGCTCCATGAAGGTTCGGGCGTCCGTCAAGAAGATCTGCGACAAGTGCAAGGTTGTTCGCCGTAAGGGCATCGTGCGCGTCATCTGCGCTTCCAACCCCCGGCACAAGCAGCGCCAGGGCTAGAGAGTCCCCAGGGACTCTTCAGCCTCAGACCAACTCCACAACAAGGAAGACCGAAGATGGCTCGTATCGCCGGCATCGATCTGCCGCCCAACAAGCGTGCGGTGATCTCGCTTCAGTACATCTACGGGATCGGTAACAAGACCGCGCACGACATCATCGAGGCGGCGGGCATCGATCTCACCACCCGGACCAAGGACCTCACCGAGGACCAGGCTCGAAAGATCCGCGAGATCATCGAGGCCAACTACAAGGTCGAGGGTGACCTCCGGCGCGAGGTGACCATGAACATCAAGCGGCTGATGGACCTGGGTTGCTACCGGGGTCTGCGTCACCGCAAGGGTCTTCCGGTCCGCGGCCAGCGCACCCACACCAACGCGCGCACCCGCAAGGGTCCCAAGCGCGGCATCGTTCGCGCGAAGCCGGCCGCTCCGGCCCGCTAAACCCTCTGGCGCCCGCTGCCTCGCTTCGTGTGAGGCGCGGGCGTTGATCACCTACTCCCAGGAGCAGCGATTCACATGGCTGACGAGATCAATACCGCCGCCGCGCCGGCCGGTGCCGAGGGTGGCGAGACCCCTGCGGCGAAGAAGAGCAAGCGCAAGGGTAAGAAGAACATCCTCAACGGCGTGGTCCACATCCAGTCCACGTTCAACAACACCATCATCACGATCACGGACGTGTCCGGGAACGTGATCTCCTGGTCGTCGGCCGGGGCGCGCGGCTTCAAGGGCAGCCGCAAGTCCACGCCGTTCGCGGCGCAGGTGGCCGCTGGCGACGCCGCGGCGAAGGCGATGGAGCACGGCCTGAAGACCGTGACGGTGTTCGTGAAGGGTCCGGGCGCGGGCCGTGAGTCGGCGCTGCGCGCGCTGGCCGCCGCCGGCCTGAAGATCAGCCTCATCCGCGACGTGACGCCCATCCCGCACAACGGCTGCCGTCAGCCCAAGCGCCGCCGCGTCTAATTACCGCTTCGGGCCGGGGACCCGCCTCGCGGCGGGCCCGGCTCCAGACCATCTGCAAGGAGAGTTTCCGTGGCTCGTTATACCGCGAGCGCCTGCCGTATCTGCCGGCGCGAGAACCTGAAGATGTACCTCAAGGGCGACCGTTGCTACACGGACAAGTGCGCCATCGAGCGCCGCCCCTATCCCCCCGGTCAGCACGGCCAGGGCCGCGTGAAGTTCTCCGGCTACGGCGTGCAGCTGCGCGAGAAGCAGAAGGTCAAGCGCATGTACGGCCTGCTCGAGAACCAGTTCCGCGGGTACTACCACCGCGCGTCCGCGGCCAAGGGCAAGACGGGTGAGAACCTGTTGCAGCAGCTGGAGCTCCGCCTGGACAACGTGGTGTTCCGCATGGGCTTCGCGGACACGCGCAACGAGGCGCGCCAGCTGGTGCGTCACGGTCACTTCCAGGTCAACGGCCGCCGGGTGAACATCCCGTCGTTCTCCGTGAAGCCGGGCAGCGCAGTGGAAGTGGTGGAGAAGAGCCGCAAGGTGCTCCGCATCTCCGAGGCGCTGGAGACGGTGGACCGCCGTGGCGTTCCCCAGTGGATTGACCTGGACAAGAAGTCGTTCAAGGGCACGGTCAAGACGGTCCCGAACCGCGAGGACCTGACCATGCCCATCCAGGAGCAGCTCATCGTCGAACTGTACTCGAAGTAAGCAGGGATGCAGGGCCCGCTTCGGTGGGCCCCTCCCGCGGTGGACGCCCTGGCCGACAAGGCCGGGGCGTTGTCGCTTTGTCGCCTGTCGTTTCGCCTGGAGGCCGCGTTCTGCGCGCGCCGGGCGAGGTTGTTAGCAGTCCCCCCGCGTGCCCGTCCTCCCGTCAATCTGGCGGGGAAGTGGGTGATGGCGCACGACCAGAGGAGCAGTCCCCATGGCCGACACGTTTGTTGCGAAGAACTGGCGCGACCTCATCAAGCCGCGCCGCATGGAAGTGGACCAGGACTCGCTGAGCCCCACGTACGGCAAGTTCGTGGCGGAGCCGCTGGAGCGCGGCTTCGGGACGACGCTGGGCAACTCGCTGCGGCGGGTGCTGCTGTCGTCGCTGCAGGGCGCGGCCATCACCTCCGTGAAGATTGAGGGCGTGGACCACGAGTTCACGACCATCCCCGAGGTGGCCGAGGACGTCACGGACGTCGTGTTGAACCTGAAGGAGGTCCTCCTCCGGATGCACACGAACGAGACGAAGACGCTGCGCATCGAGGTGGAAGGCCCCAAGGAAGTGAAGGCGGGCGACCTCATCGCGGACCAGGACGTCGAAATCCTGAACCCGGGTCACCACATCTGCACCGTGTCCGAGGGTGGCAAGGTGCGCATGGAGCTGATGTGCCGCCGCGGCCGTGGCTACGTGCCGGCGTCCACGAACAAGGTGGCGGGCGCGCCCATCGGGACCATCCCCATCGACTCGCTCTTCTCGCCCATCCGCAAGGTGAACTACCAGGTCACCAACGCGCGCGTCGGTCAGGTCACGGACTTCGACAAGCTGTCGCTCGAGGTCTGGACGGACGGCTCCGTGGTGCCGCAGGACGCGGTGGCGTACGCGGCGAAGATCATCAAGGAGCAGCTCACGGTGTTCGTGAACTTCGACGAGACCGAGGAGCCGGTCGTCGCCGAGGCGCCGAAGGAAGAGGCCAAGCTCAACGAGAACCTGTTCCGCTCGGTGGACGAGCTGGAGCTGTCGGTGCGTTCGGCCAACTGCCTGCAGCAGGCGAACATCAAGTCCATCGGTGACCTGGTCCAGCGCACCGAGGCGGAGATGCTCAAGACGAAGAACTTCGGCCGCAAGTCTCTGAAGGAGATCAAGGAGATCCTCGCGGAGATGGGTCTGTCCCTGGGCATGAAGCTGGAGAACTGGCCGCCGAAGAACGCGCCGGCTCCCGCGGCCCCCAAGGCCTGAAGCGTCGTTGTTTCCTGAAGCACCTGCCTTGGCATCCCACCGACACGGCTTCACGGTGGCGCGAAGGCAGGGGGCCCTGTGGTACACAGGGCCCGATTCAACGGCGGCCCCCGGTGTCGGGGCCGTCCTTCCCACCCGGTACCTGATACGGCCGGAGTGGTGGGGTTCTCAAGAAGAGACCCCGGAGCACGCGCATGCGCCACAAGGTCGGACAAAGGAAGCTGCACCGCACCACGAGCCACCGTCTCGCGATGCTGAACAACATGGTCACGTCCCTGCTGGAGCACGGGGCCATCCGCACCACCGTTCCCAAGGCGAAGGAAGTCCGTCCGCTGGCCGAGCGCATCATCACGCTCGCCAAGCGCGGTGGCCTGTCCAACGTGCGCCTTGCCGCCCGCACCGTGAAGGACCGCACGGTCCTCCAGAAGGTGTTCAGCGAGTACAAGGAGCGTTACGCGTCCCGTCCGGGTGGCTACACCCGCATCGTGCGCCTGGGCTTCCGCCGGGGCGACGCTGCGGAGATGGCCCTCATCGAGCTGGTGGACCGTCCCGCGAAGGCCCCGGCCGCCGCTGAGACGACCGAGGCTCCCGCCGAGGCGAAGTCCGAGGGTTGAGCCGTTCCCCGTGCCCGGGTCTCACGTGAGTGAGGCCCGGACGGGCTGAAGAAGCACCGAGGGCGCCTTCCTGCTTCAGGAGGGCGCCCTTCGTGTTTCCGGCGTCTGGAGGGGCGCCCGCGGCGGGCTACTTCTTCGGCGCGAGGAGGCGCTGCCACTCCTCCTGGAGGGAAGGCGTGAGGTCGGCCTTGTCGTCCGCGCTCTTCATCGTCAGGGCCTGGAAGCGCAGGTCCGCGGGCGCGGCGCCGCCGGTCTTCCCCAGGAGCTGTTTGGGCGTGATGGTGACGAAGTTGCCGGGCTGCACCTCCGCCACCACCGCCTTGTACTCGTTGTTCACGGTGATGATGACGTCGCGCCAGACGTCCTTGCTCTCGTTCCAGATGGTGACGGAGGGCCGGTCCAGCTTGTCGCTGAGCACCAGGCGCGCGTCCATGTCACCGGTGTCCAGGGATCTGCCCGGGCACGCGATGCCGAAGCTGGCGACGGACAGAACGAGCCAGCCCGCGACGATGCCGGCCTTGTACTTGAAGAAGCGGTTGCTCGCGCGGAAGTCCGCGAACTGCTCCTTCAGGATGGAGAAGGCGTTGAGGACGACGTTGGACGTCTCCGCGGCAACGCGCTTGCCCAGGGGGCCTTCCGGCTTCGCCTTCTCCAGCGGGGCCATGCGGGCGGCGCTCACGGCGCGCATGCCAGGGCTGGTGGCCGCACGAGGCTGGGTGCCGGGATTGGACGGCGTCCGGGGCGGCGGGGTGCTGGGAGGGGCGGGTTTGCGCGCGTCGCTCATCGGAGGCGGAGTGTAGAGGGGCCGGTGCGCCGGTGGCTACTGGCCCTTGAGCACCTGCAGCGCCTTGCTGGCCACCGCGTTGTCGGGCTGGGTCTCCAGCACCTTCCCCAGCCAGCGCTCCGCTTCGTTCGCGGCCTTCTGGCGGTCCTCGGGGCGGCGGGCCTTCTGGGCCTCCTCGGTGTAGAGCAGGCCCAGGCGCAGGGCGAACTCGGTGTTCTCCGGGTCCTTGTCCGCCACGGCCTTCAGCTCGCGCTGCGCGGCCGCGTAGTCCCCCTGCAACTGGTACACGAGCGACAGCTTGCCGCGCGCGGCCGCCGAGTCCGGCGCCAGCGTCACGGCCACCTGGAAGGCCTCCTTCGCGGTGTCCAGGTCCCGGGCCTCCAGGCGCATGTCGCCCAGGCGGAACCAGGCCAGGTCCAGCAGCGGGTTGAGCGCCGCGGCCTTCTCGAAGGCGGTGCGCGCCGCTTCCGTGCGCTGGCGCGACAGGTACAGCTCCCCCAGGTAGAGCTGGTTCTTGCCGTCCTGGGGGGCGCGCTCGATGGCCTGCTTGAACTCGTCCACGGCGCGGCCGGCGTCATCCAGGCGCTGGTAGGCCAGCCCCAGGAGGGCGTGCACCACGGCCAGGTCCGGGTAGTCGTGGAGGATCTCCTCGAAGGCGATGAGGGCGTGCTGGGGCGCGTCCAGCTCGTGCAGGTAGCGCATGCCCTCCTCGAGCTTCGCCTCCGCCGCCTTGGGGAAGTTCTGGAACGGGTCCGCCAGCGGGTTCATCAGCGCCCGTGCGGTGGCGACTTCCGCGGGGGTAGGGCTGCCGCGCACGACGGTGCCCAGGGCCTCCACGGCGCCCGCCGTGTCGCCCGTGCGGGCCAGGGCCTTGGCCAGGGGCAGCTTCCATCCCGCGCGCTCCGGGGCCATCTCCACGGCCTTGCGCAGCGGGCCCAGGGCGGCGGTGTACTGCTCCGACTCCAGGCGCGCCACGCCCAGGCGGTAATGGAACTCCGCGGTGGTGGGAGACAGCGCGATGGCGCGCTCGAAGGCGGCCACGGTGGGGGCACCCGCGTCCCGGGCCCGGGAGAAGAGCGTCAGGCCCAGCATGTACTGGTCCACCGCGCGCTCGTTCTTCGCGATGGCCTGGCGCAGCTCCTCCGCCCAGGCGTCCGCGCGGCCGGCCTTCACCTGGGCCTCGGTGAGGGCGCGGGCCACGTCCACGTCGTCCGGCGTGCGCGCGTGCAGCTCCCGCAGGAGCTTTACCGCCTCATCCGGCTGGTTGCCGTCCAGGTAGGCGCGCGCCTGGGCCTGGGGAGACAGCGCGGGGGCCTGGGACTGGCCATGGCCGCAGCCGGTGGCGAGCAGCCCCAGCCCCAGCCCCAGGAGGGCGGCGGGCCAACGGAGCGTGCGGAGGCGGTTCGAGGGCGGCGTCAGGGGCACGGGGAGCTCAGGAGGCCTTGGAGGTGACGGAGGAGGCAAGCTGCGCGACGCCCTCGCGGTTCGGCGCGGCGACGGCGGTGTCCGGGTCACCGCCCTTGCCGCCCAGGGAGAGGCTGTCGGCGATGATCTGTTCGCGCACTGCGCGGGCCAGGCCCTCGCGGTCGTTGTCCGCGAAGCCGCTGGTGTCGATGGGGCGGCCAATCTTCACGCGCACTGGACCCGGGGAGATGTTCCACGAGTTCTTGGGCATCACGTTGTCGGTGCCCTCGATGGTGACGGGGCAGATGGGCACGCGGGCCTTGAGCGCGAGCGCGAAGGGGCCCTTCTTGAAGGGCAGCACGCGGCCGTCCGGGGAGCGGGTGCCCTCCGGGTAAAGGAAGATGCTGGTGCCCGCGCGGATCTTCCGGGCGGCTTTTTCAAGCGACGCGATGGCGGACGAACGGTCTCCGCGGTTGATGAAGACGTGGCCCGCGAGCCAGAGGTACCAGCCGATGAACGGCACGAAGCGCAGCTGCGACTTGGCGACGAAACGGAAGTCCACCGGCACGGCGAAGAAGTGGGCCGGGATGTCGAGTGTGGACATGTGGTTGCCGACGTAGATGGTGGGCCGCTTCGGGTCCACGTTCTCCCCGCCAATGACCTCCAGCTTCGCGCCACCGGCCCACAGGAGCACGGGCGACCAGATCCATCGGGCGACCCATACCGAGCGCGACGGGTTGAGCGTCACCAGCATCGCGAGGCATGCGAGGGTGAAGCAGATCGGGGACCACACCGTGACCACCAGGATGCACCACAGCTTGCGCAACATGCGTCGCCTTTCCTCCTACCGGGGGGCCTGCGCGCCGGAAGGGCCCTGGGGGTGCCGCTCACCGGTCGGGCAGCCAGGCGGCGCGGCGCGGGCGCCGGCACGGGCTCCTGGACGTGCGGAACGGGGCGGGGGCATGCACTTTATCTACCATGGCTCCCCCCGCCATTGTTTCTGGTGAATGCCGCTCGCTGGGGTTACAAGCAAGGGTGGCGTGGCCAGGAAAAAGTTCATCGCCATCGCGGGCAACATCGGAGCCGGAAAGACGGAGCTCACGTCCTTCCTGTGCCGGAAGTACGGCCTCACGCCGTCCTTCGAGCCCAATGACCAGAACCCCTATCTCGCGGATTTCTACAAGGACATGAAGACGTGGGCGTTCCGCTCACAGCTCTTCTTCCTGACGCACAAGTTCCGCCTGCACCGGGAACTGGAGCGCACGCCGGGCACCGTGCTCCAGGACCGGACCCTCTATGAGGACGCGGAAATCTTCGCCAAGAACCTCCACCGGCAGCGGCTCATCGACAAGCGCGACTGGTCCACCTACTGGGAGCTGTACCAGACCATCTCCCAGTCGCTCCGGCCGCCCGACCTGATGATCTACCTGCGCTGCCCGGTGATCACCCTGAAGGAGCGCATCCGCCTTCGCGGGCGGACCATGGAGAAGGACATCCCGACCGCCTACCTGAAGCGCCTCAACGCCCTCTACGAGGAGTGGTTCGAGGGCTATTCGCTGTCACCGGTGCTGGTGCTGGGGACGGACAAGCTGGACTACCTCACCAACCTGGTGGACCGCGTGGACCTCTTCCGACAGATAGAGAAGCACTTGTGAAGGAGGTCTACGTCCTGGCCACCGAGCAGTCCGTGCCGCCAGCCCTGGACGCGCTGCGCGCGGCGTTCGCGACGGACGAGGTGGAGTTCGTGCCGCACGAGGGCGACTGGGGCTTCACCGTGCGTGCGGACGGCTCGGAGGTGAAGGTGGTGCTCAAGCCCCTGAGCGACGGCCGTCCTCGCGTCCCCCAGGAGCTGTTCAGCGGCAGCCCGGAGGCCTTCGCGCGCGTGGAGAAGTCGCAGGCCTGCTTCGCGTTCCTCCTGGAGCCGGGCGGCGCGCAGCCCACGCTGCCCGTCTTCGAGGCGCTGTGGACCGTGCGCACGCTGATGGAGCAGGCGCCCGGCGTGCTCGTGGACCTGACGGCGTTCAAGCTGCACGAGCCCGAGGACGTGGTCGAGATCACCGAGCTGGACTTCGACATCCGCGACCACGTGCACCTGCACGCCATCGAGCTGGCGGAAGGGGACACTCCGCTGTGGGTGCACTCGCACGGGATGGAGAAGTTCGGCGCGCGCGACGTGGAGATCTTCCACCTGGGCGAGGGCGACCTGCTGGCCGCGGAGAGCTTCCTCCACGAGCTGTGCACGGACCTGGCGTTCGCGCAGGGGCCGACGCTGCGCTCGGAGGTGGCGACCAGCGAGGGCCAGAGCTTCACCCTGGTGCCGTCGGAGGAGGCCCGCGCGAACCTGCTGGGCGTGCCGCTGGATGCCTTCGATGGCCACGAGGGGCTGTTCCTCACGGTGGTGTCGCCCTTGGGCCGGCACAACACGGCGGAGCTCCTGTCGACGTACCGGGAGCGCTTCGCCAAGGAGCCGGCCGAGCAGACCCAGGCCATGCACGAGGAGGCGCAGGCGCTGTTGCCCGCGTTCCTGGCGCGCTTCCAGCGCAAGGGGTTGATGGAGCCCCTCACGTTCCTGGTGCGGGCCCCCTTCGAAACGCACCCGGAGGGCGAGGTGGTGGTGGAGAACCTGTGGCTGGAGGCGGTGGCCCGGGACGAGGGCTCCGTCGTGGGCCGGCTGGTGGATGGCGCGGTGCACACCACGGAGTGGCGCAAGGGGGCCCACGTGGAGGTGGAGGAGAAGCAGATCAACGCCCTGGCCATCGCCCGGGAAGGTCGCGCGCTCAACGAGTCCGAGCTGCGCGCTCTTTTGAACGCCGAACGTCCCATGTAGCGCTGCGCGTCCAACCCGACGCGTCTTGCGGGCGCCCCGAGGGGCGCTGCTAGGCTGCCCGTCCGCATGCCGGCATTGCTGCTGCTCACAGGCCCGTCAGCGGGGCGCCGGTACGAGGTCGTCTCCCAGCTGACCCTCGGCCGCAGTCCCTCCTGCGACATCCCGCTGGAAGACGACCAGGTGTCGCGCCGCCACGCGCAGCTGTTCCTGGACACCGTCGCGGGACAGGTGCGGCTGCGCGACCTGGGCTCCACCAACGGCACGCTGCTCAACGGGCAGCGGCTGGCGCTCCAGGAAGAGGCGGTGCTGCGGCCGGGTGACCGGATGCGCGTGGGCGCCACCATCGCGGTGTACGAGCCGCCGCCGGTGTCCATCGTCGACGAGCCCTCCGGCGTGGTCGCTCCGGAGCCGGCGCACGTGCCCATCGAAGAGGTGCTGCCGCACGTGGGCGCGGCCGCGGCGATGTACTCGGCAGGGACGGCGCTGCTGGGGGCCACCAGCGAGGCCATGGTGCTGCGGCGGCTATCGGAGGAGATGGCGCACGCGCTCAACGCGGACCGCGCCGCGGCGCTGCTGAGTGGGCCGGAGGGGCTTCGCACGGCGGCGGTGTCCGGCGCGGCGTCCGTGGAGGTTCCTCGCGCGCTGGTTCAGGCGGCGCTGGAGCGCAAGGAATTGGGGCGGACGGACACGGCGCTGTGCTCGCCGCTGGTGGCTTCGGGCGGGATGCCCTTCGGCGTGCTGTACGTGGAGCGCGAGGAGTCGCCGTTCACCGAGGGAGAGGGCCAGTTGCTCGCGTCGCTGGGTCGGCTGGGCGGCGAGGCCTACACGGCGGTGCGCTCTCGAGGCGAGGCGGAGGCCGCGGAGACGCCGTGGGTGACGCCGCTGGGGACGTCGCGGGCGTTCCGGGGCGTGGTGGAGGAGGCTCGGCGGGCGGCGGGCAGTGCCGCCCCGGTGGTGCTGCATGGCGAGCCGGGCACGGGCAAGGCGCTGCTGGCGCACTTCCTCCATGGGAAGTCCCCTCGTGCGCTGGGGCCGTGGGTGACGGTGGAGTGCCGGCAGTCCCTGGAGGCGGTGGAGGTGGCGCTCTTCGGCCGAGCGGGTGCGCCCGGCCAGCCTCCGGTGACGTCCGCGGTGCTACGCGCGGACGCGGGCACGCTGCTCCTGCGCCACGTGGAGGCGCTTCCCCGGCCGGCGGCGGAGCGGCTGGCGCGGATGCTGGCCCGGCGCGCGGCTCCGGCGCGGCAGGGCGGAGAGGAGCCCGTGGACGTGCGCATCGTCGCCACCAGTGGCTCGCCGGTGTCGCGGCTCGCGTCCCGAGGAGAGTTCGACGCGGCGCTGGCCCGGGGGCTTACGGGCTTCGAGCTGGAGGTCCCGCCCCTTCGCGAGCGGCGGGGGGACGTGCCGGTGCTGCTGGAGCACTTCGCGCTGCGCGGTGCCCGGCAGGGCGGGCGGGAAGCGCCGGTGCTGGGACCCGAGGCCCGGCGCCTGCTGGCGGAGTATCCGTGGCCGCAGAACGTGCGCGAGCTGGAGTTGGTCGCGGAGCGGCTGGGACGCGTGTACGCGGCGGGCCATGTGGGCATCCCGCAGCTGCCTCCGGAGGTGCGCGAGGGCGCGGTGGGGCAGGCGCCTCGCACGTTGCAGGAGCAGGTGGCCCGTCTGGAGCGCGACGCCATCGCGGAGGCGCTTCGCGAGTCCGGATGGAAGAAGGTCCGCGCGGCGGAGCTGTTGGGCATCAGCCGGCCCACACTCGACCGGAAGATGGAGGAGTACGGGCTGACGCTGGAGCGGGGGACTCGCGGCTGAGCGCCGTCAGGCCTTGGTGATGGTGCTGTCCTTGCGGCGGCTGATCAACACGCCCGTGAGGATGAGCGCCGCGCCGAGCATCTGGAACAGGGTGGGGCGTTCACCGCGGACGACCCAGGCGGTGAGGGCGGCGACCACGGGGATGCCGGTGCCGTAGAGCGTCGTGCGGTTGGTGCCCACCTGCTGCACGCTGCGGAACCACACGAAGTACGCGAGCACCAGCGGCACCAGCGCCGAGTACACAAGCGCCACCCAGCCCGCGGCACTCACTCGCGACGCGTCCATCGCGACGACCTGGGACGCGCCGGCCAGCACGACCCCAGGGGCGCCCGTGAGCATGGTGATGGCGGTGACGCGCAGCGCGGAGATGCCTTCTCCCACGGCGCGTGTGCCCACCGTGTAGATGGACCAGCACAGCGAGCTGCCGACAATCAGCGCATCACCTGTCCATGTCTCCGCGCCCAGGTTCGGGCCTCGCGCGCCCACGACGAGCAGCGTGCCCACCACCGCGAGCGAGAGCCCCGCGACGACGGGGCGTCGCAGCCGTTCGATGCCCAGCGCCGCGCCAAGCGCCGCCGTCACCACCGGGCTCACCGCCGTGAGCATGCCGCTGTTGGCCGCCGTGGTGCGCGAGAGGCCTTCGATGAAGCACAGCTGGTACAGCGTGTTGCCCACGAACCCCAGCGCGGTGAGCCGCAGGAACGTCTTCCACGGCATCGGCTTGTGGCCTTCCACCGCCAGCAACACGAGCCCCATCGCGAGCGCGGCGAGCCCGAAGCGCAGCGACATGAAGGCCCGCGCCGGCATGCCCTCCAGCGCGTCCTTCACCAGGGTGTAGTTCGTCCCCCAGACGACCACGACGGCGATCATCGCCAGGTCGGAGGCGGAGAGGAGACGGGCAGGCGCTGCGACCGCGGGCGACGAGGTGCTCACGGCGGCGGGGCATAGGGCGGCGCGAGTCCAGATGCAACCGACGGGGCTGCAACGAACACCCGCGTCCGCGCGCTTCCCTGTCAGGTGACACGCACGCGCGGTGCTCCGGGCCGGGTGTGGCGATGTCACGCCGACGTTTCCCCACGCCCGTGCTTGTCCGTCCGCCCCGGCCGTGGCGTAAATGCCCGCCCATGGACTTCCGCTATTCGGACGAGGTGCGGCGCGCGAAGGACTCCGGGCAGCCGCTGGTGGCACTGGAGACGAGCGTTGTCGCGCAGGGCCTTCCGTACCCTGACAACCTGGCTGCCGCTCGCGCGTGCGAGGAGGCCATCCGCCGCGCCGGCGCCGTGCCCGCGCCCATCGCGCTCGTGGACGGCGAGGTGTGGATTGGCCTGGAGGACGCCACGCTGCGCCGCCTGGCCGAGGGCAAGGAGAAGCTCCTCAAGGTGGGCTCGCGCGACCTGGCCGTGGCGGTGGCTACCCGCGCCAGCGGCGGCACCACCGTGAGCGCCACGTGCGAGCTGGCCGCGGCGGCGGGCATCCGCGTCTTTTCCACCGGCGGCATCGGCGGCGTGCACCGGGGCGCTTCCGAGCACTGGGACATCTCGCAGGACATCGCGGCCTTGTCTCGCTACCCCGTCGCCGTGGTGTGCGCGGGGGCCAAGTCCGTGTTGGACCTGCCCAAGACGATGGAGCTGTTGGAGACCGCGGGCGTGCCTGTCATCGGCGTGGGCACGAACGAGCTGCCGTCCTTCTACAGCCGTGAGTCCGGCCTCTCCCTGGAGCACCGCGCGGACGACGCGGAGGCCGCCGCGCGCATCGCCCACGCTCGCTTCGAGATGCTGGGGCAGGGCGGCGTGCTCTACACCGTGCCGCCTCCGGTGGAGGCCGCGCTGCCTCGCAACGACGTGGAGCTGCACATCGCGTCGGCGCTGGCGGACGCGGACCGGCAGGGCGTTCGCGGCAAGGCCGTGACGCCGTTCCTCCTGGGCGAGATGGCCAAGCGCACCGGGGGCAAGACCCTCAAGACGAACCTGGCGCTCCTGGAGAACAACGCGCGCTTCGCGGGGGCGCTGGCCGTGGCCTACGCCCGTCTCTCGAAGCGCTGAACGCCGCGCGGAATCAGGCCGTGCGGTGCTGGAACCAGGACATCAGGTCCTCCAGCGCCGCGCGGTCCACGTCGTCGAAGGTGTTCTTGTGCTCGGAGTCGATGTCGAGCACGGCGAGCAGCTCGCGGTTGCGCCCGTACACCGGCACCACGATTTCCGACGCGGAGCGGCCGTCGCAGGTGATGTGGCCCGGGAAGGCGTGCACGTCCGGCACCACCACCGTCTCGCCCTTCGCCGCGGACGTGCCGCACACGCCCTTGCCGAAGGTGATCTCCAGGCACCCGAGCGTCCCCTGGTAGGGGCCCACGCGCAGCAGCTTCCCGGGCGTCACCACCCGGTAGAAGCCCGTCCACAGGTGGCCGAAGGCGTTGTGCAGCAGGCTGCTCATCGTCGCCATCGCGCAGATGTCGTCATCCACGCCTTCGAGGATGGCGAGCGCGTGGGTCTTCAGCTCGGCGTATGCCTCGGTCTTGGGCTGACCGCGCAGATCCAGGGTGACTTCGGCCATGATGGGTCCTCTGTCAGGAATTCAGTCTCGCCCCTTCTAACAACCCTCGTGCCGGCTGGCACTGGAGGTCGTGTGGAACCGCTCGTCCTGGATTCGAAAACCCGCCTGCTCGTGCTCACCGGTGCCGGAGTCTCCGCGGAGAGCGGGGTGCCCACCTTCCGGGGCATGAACGGGCTGTGGGAGAACCACCCCGTGGAGGCGGTGGCGTCCCCGCAGGGCTTCGAGGCGAACCCCGCGCTTGTCTGGCGTTTCTACTCGCAGCGCCGGACGGGGGCGGCGGACGTGAAGCCCAACCCGGGCCACGACGCGCTGGTGCGCTGGGAGCAGCACCTGGGTGACCGCTTCCTCCTGGCTACGCAGAACGTGGACGGCCTGCACACCAAGGCGGGCAGCCAGCGCGTGGTGGACATGCACGGCAACCTCTTCCGCACGAAGTGCGCGGACTGCCAGCGTGCGCCCTTCGCCGACACCTCCGTGCACCCGTCGGGCACGGTGCCGAAGTGCGACGGCTGCGGGGGCCGGCTGCGGCCGGACATCGTCTGGTTCGGGGAGATGCTGGACCCCAAGGACCTGGCGCGCATTGGCGAGTTCATCACGCGCAACGACGGCACGCGGCTGGTGTTCCTGGCCGCGGGCACGTCCGGAGCGGTGTGGCCCGCGGCGGGCATCGTGGACGAGGTGCGCTCCGTGCGCGGGGACACGTGGCTCGTGAACTACGAGTCCGCCGCGAACACGGAGCGCTTCCACCACTTCGTCCAGGGAATGAGCGGACAGGTGCTGCCCACCCTGGCGAAGCTCTCCTGAGGGCCTGGGCTTACGGTCCCCGGAGGACCGTGAGCCCCTTGTCGGTGAGGACGAGCAGCATGCTCGGCGTCACGGTGGGCTCGTAGACCATCTGCAGCACGCGCTGGCCGGACACGTCTCGCACCTGGGCCAGCGTGGTGCCATCCGCTTCCAGCCGCCAGAGGCCGGCGCCGTCCGTGCCGATGTAGAGCGCGCCGTCGTCCGTCGCCTTGAGCGAGCGGATGCGGTTGGTCGGCAGCCCCGCCAGCTTCGACCAGCTTCCCGTGGAGCGGTTCTTCGGCGTCATCCCCCAGACGCCGTACTGCTCGCTGCCCAGATAGTAGCGGCCCGAGCGGGCCTGCTCGAAGGCGCGCCAGTAGTCGTCGGTGGCCTGGCCGTTGAGCGCGTCGTTGTAGCTCTTGAACGACCAGGGCGTGGGGCCTTCCCAGGTCTGCTCGCGGTCCCAGTCCTCCAGCTTGGGGCTGGGCACGAGCACGCCGACCATCTGCTCGTTGGCGACGAGCACGTCACCGTTCTGCCCGATGCCCAGGCCGTGCATGTAGGGGCACTGCAGCGAGCCCCATTCCGAGCCGTCCTCGAAGAGGTACCAGCCCGGGTGGCGGTGGCTGTTGTAGGTGAGCCCCTGGACGCGCGTCACGCCGTGGTTGGTGGTGATGTAGAGGTCGCCGCGGTCGCGGCCACGAGTCACGCGAGCGCAGTTGAGGACGGAGCGGTCCTCCTCGTAGTGGAAGTCATTGGTGTTGTGGATGCCCGCCTCGCGGCCCGCGTTCGACGCGCCAGTGGTGCGCCAGAGATGCTCCTCGAGTTTGACGCTGCCGTCAGTCTGGAGGCGGACCGCGTCGAGGTCTCCCTTCCGGTACTCGGCGAAGCGTTCGGCGGAGTAGCCCGCCTCGCCCCTCCAGGGGATGTACGTGCGTTGCTCGATGCCTTCGGCACGCTTCATCTCGTTGGCGGAATAGCCCACGTATGCGCGTCCGGCTTCACCGCCGCAGATGACGGTGGAGCCCGTCGCGAGCGTGTCCGGGCCGAACGGCTCCGCCGCCTGCCCGACGTTTGAACTCCACGTCGGCCGGGTGTCGCCCGGGCGCAGCACTCCGATGCGGCGGCCGTCGAGGAGCCAGAGGTTGAGGCCTTCATCAACGCCGACGCTCTGGGGAGTGCCGGCGCCGAACGAGCGCGTGTAGTCGAGCACCGCGTCCGTGGGCCAGGGCCCTGCGTCGGGCGTCTCGCCGGTGCCGGCATCGGGATCCGGCGGCGTCCCCGCGTCGGGAGTTTCGCCGGCATCGGGTGTCCCGCCATCTTCATCCGGAGGGGGCGTGCCGGCGTCCGGAAGGGAACCCGGAGGGGGGAGCGAGGGAACTTCGTTTCCATCGGACGGATCCGTGACGGGCCCCTCCTGCGGATCGATTGTCGGGGATTGGTCGCTGCAACCCACCGACAACAAAGACATGAACACCAACCCCGCCCCCACCACGCCTGCGCGAATACCCATTCCGTGTCTTCCTCCATGAGGGCTTCATGGCAAGACACGGGCCAGCGTGTTTCGCGAGCTTGCTGCCCGCTAAAGGCCTACTCGTCGCGTCCCGCGCGATGCCCGACGAAGAGTCTGCGCGTGTCGATTTGCGCGAGGCACCGTGCGCCGCTCGCGGAGCACGCGACAGGTTCGAGGCCCGCCGCGTCACAGAAAGGGCGCTGCTCCCGGGTTCTCAGGTCAAGCACGGCAAGGGCCGCCCCTGTCTCCGCGTGCCTTGGTTCACGTGCGTGCTCGTCGACCACGACGACAGCATCCGGTCCGGCCCAGAGCATCGGCAGTTCATACGATGAATAGAGACCGTCAACGCCAAGGGGCGGCTGCATCGCGTTTCGCATCCACTCCCTGAAATCACCTGGCGACTCCGTCCGGGCCTCGCCTTCAATCATCACGACGGTGGGCTCACCTTCCCGTTCCGCACGAACGCCGAGCACCTCGCCCGCGAAGAACAGTCGTGTGAAGCCGAAGGTCAGGTGCTCGTCGCTGTGGAGCACCTCGCGTACTGCGCCCGTGTCTACGTCGATGACGACAATGACCGAGCGGTCCTCCTGTCCGTAGCCCTGGGAATTTCCATTGCTGACCCTGGGGGTGGCGAGCGCAAGTGCGAACTGTCGCGCAGTACCGGCGATGGCGGTGCAAAGCCCTGGCAACTCGAAGATGCCGCGACCTTCAATCGCAACTGCTGAACGTCCCCGCCGCCACCATGCCGTGATGAGCCGCTCGCCCGCGAATGCGCCCACTGCATGCGTTGTCGGTTCATCGAACACGCGGTCGAAGTCTCGGTACACCGCGTTGTTGTTCGCACGCGCACCCACGAGGGCGCGGGTGAGTCGTGCGACAAGGTGTCGTCGCTGATGGGGACTGCGCTCCTCGATCTCCGCGCTACCAAGGCCGCGCGAGGCGTGCAGAAGGAACTCGCTTCCTCCGTCGTCGCCGAGAGAAATCAGCTCCGTCTCGACGCCTGCGCGCTGGGTGTACTCGCTCGGAGGCGCACGTACGCAGAACAAGGAGCGTGGCACGCCGGGTTCAAGCGCCACAGGAACCTCAAGCCAGCGAGCGACCTTATCAACGAACGCGGCGCCCAACGCTGAGGTGGCCGCCTCAATGCTGCCGCTGGTGAGCCATACGCCCTCATCGAGCACGTAGCGCGTGCCGAGTGGATGCTCCTCCACCGAGAGCTTCACCCGGAGCGGAGGCTTCTTTTCGAGCGCGTGGCGCATGAATGACAGTACGCGTGCTGACGGGATCTCTTCGCCGTCGACGAGCTTCAGCGAAACATCGACCCAGCGCTGTCCGGCGAGCTTTTCGATCAACTCGTCAAAGCCATCGGAGAGGAAGTGCTCAAGTGCTTCCTGAACGGAAGGTGGAATGCCAGGGCCCTCAATCCTGGGCTCAAGACGCTGCTCCTCGATTTCGACGCCGTGGAAGCTTGCACCGTCCATCGAGTATCCGGACAGCACGACTTCGCCCGTCGGCGCAGCCTGAACGATCACCATCGCCGTGCCGTCATACAGAGAGACGTGCAGGGCTTCGCACCCGAGCCTGCGCGCGATGACACCCAGCCTGTGCTCGCCCGAGGCACCGGGTTCCGCGAGCAGTTCCAACGGAGCCGTCTTGACGACGGACCAGCCTCCAAGGCCGGCCCCGAGCGCGAGGGACCACCGGTCGGAGGTAGCGCCGGTTCCGTACTCCATCCGGTCCCATGTCTCGCGCTTGCGCCGCACATAGGGCACCGCCACAAGCCCTTCCGTCAGGCAGATATCTCGGATGACACGTCCCAGCGCGTCGAGATCGTCCGTCCGGAAGAGCGTCACCTGTCCCCATTCACTCATGGGGCGCCGTATATCGGAAACAGGGGACTCAATCGGCGCCTTCAGGCCTGCCTCATGCCGTGAAGGCACGCAATAACCCGTACGGGTAATGGTTCGGCGGAGCCCGGGCAGGCTACTTCCCGCGGAGGGCCTTCCCCGTGAACTCAAGCTCTCGCGCTCAGAACCCACGCTGGTCCATTGAAGACGACCGGCTGTGCATCGCGTTGACCGCTCTTGCCCCGGAGCTGTCCTCCCGCGTCCAGCTTCGCTGGGACGAGTGGAGGTCGAAAGGGTGGGGTGACCCGCAACGTCTGTGCTTCTCCCGGGAGCAATGGCTTGCATTGGGGCGCCCGAGCGATGGGGGCGCGGACGACGAGGAGCGCGGGTGTCTGCGCGAGGAATGGGTCTCCTTGCAGCATCTGCTGATGGATCTGCTTGGACTTGAGACACAGTCCATTCGCTGGGACGTCGTGGGCATTCCCGGTGGCGCGAGGGCTCAGTACAAGGTCCGGGTCGACGATGAGCCTGTCCTCGTGACGGGGAGTGTCTTCCCCTGGGTGATGACCCCTCAGGAGGGAGCGCCTCTCCCTCTGACGCCCACTGCCGCCTGGGCTTGCTCCGAAGCGCGCAGCGCGACCCATGCATCCGCGCAGGAGCAACTGGCGGTGGTCATCCGGCTGCGGGGCCTGCTGGAGGACGTCACCGGGCTGCTCGGGAACCGGATCCAGTTCAGCCCCTCTGGTTTTCTGAAGACCTTCGAGCCTCGCCCAGTGGCCCGGCTGGGATTGCGCTGGGAGTCCGATCCCGAAGCCACGGAGCTCGTCTCCTTGCAGCCCTTCGCTGTCTTCGAGGATGGAACCCAGGCCTCGTTTCCTCTCGCCTCGGTGCGGCCTGGAGGCATCGCGGGGAACGACAGCCGGCGACCCTTGCTGCTTCCTGAAGGCACCGATGAGGTCCTGGCGCGGACCCGGCCCCTGCAGAAGCGATTGTCCGTCGATGTGACGCGGGAGATGCACGACCCCTCGCTCCTCATTCCGGAGGGGCGGAACCTCGATTCCAGCCTGGACCTCTCGCAGTACTCACCCCGGGTCGCGGGGTTCGAAGTCCTGCGCGGGCGACAGCCCGGAGAGGGGCGTGAAGCGACGGGGCTCGACTGGTTCGAGCCGACCACCGCGCCTGAAGGCTTCGCGGTGACCCTCCACGTCGATGAGGAGCTTCTGCGGATCCAGTTGAACTCGCGCGAGGAGGCGCTGGAAGTCCTCCAGAAGAACGATGCCGCGCTGGCGGAGAAGAGTCCCAGCTCGCTGACGGTAGGGGGACAGCAACTGGTGCCGAGCGAAGCACTGGGCCGCCAGCTCCGGATCGCGCTCAACCTGTTGGAGCCCTCTTCGGAAGAGGGTGACGGCACGGAGGTGGCTGTTGGCGCGACTCGGCCCGGAGGCAAGGTTGGCGCCATCGTTCGGGACGTGGCGACTCCCGCGGAAGGTGGGAAGCGGTCACCCGAGCCGCCTCCCGTTCCCTGGGAGCAGTTGCGCGGTGCCTTCCAGGCTGGAGTGGCCCTCAAGCCGCATCAGGAAGAGGGCCTGGCGTGGCTGTGGCGGCACGCCCAGATGGGGTCCCCTGGCGTCCTGCTCGCGGACGACATGGGATTGGGCAAGACCCTGCAGGTCGCGTGCTTCATGACCTTGAGGCTGCTTACGGCGGGGGGAATGGAGCGGCCCCAGCTCGTGGTCTGCCCGACCATCCTGCTCGACAACTGGAAGCAGGAACTCGCCCGCTTCTTCCAGGAGGACCTCTGGCGGACGCCCTTCATCCTTCATGGGGCGGAACTCCGGGCCATCAAGCGCGGGGACGGGCTCAACACCGAGTTCCTCGCGCAGCAGCGGTTGATCCTCACCAACTACGAAACGCTGGGGGCCTACCAGCGCTCGTTGTTGAAGGTGGATTTCGACGTTGTCGTCTTCGACGAGGCGCACAACCTCAAGAACCCGGACACGTTGCGTTCGCGCGCCGCCAGGGCGCTCAAGCGCTCCTTCGCCGTCGCGCTCACGGGCACGCCGGTCGAAAACGAGTTGTTCGATGTCTGGGCCATCTACGATGCGATCCAGAGCCGTGCGCCAAGGGTCTTCGGTCCGCGTACCTCCTTCCGTGAGGAACACGGCGGCGAGCAGGGGGCCGCCACGCTCCGGACCCGGTTGCGGTACCCGTCCAACGACAGCACCCTCATGCGCCGCGAGAAGGCGGATGCCCTCAAGGACCTTCCGGAGAAGCGCTACCAGCGTCATGCCGTCGAGATGACGGCGCTTCAGGAAGAGCAGGAGCGGCTCATCGCCCGGCAGGCTTCGAAGCGCGGAGCATTCTGGGCACTCGCGGCGCTCCAGAAGCTCTACCAGCACCCCGCGCTGTTGACGGACGCGCGGGGGATGAACGCGGCGACCGCGCTCCGGGAGAGTCCGAAGACGCGCCTCTGCCTGGACCTGCTGGAACAGGTGGCGGGGAGGGCGAGCAACGGGAGCGCGGAGAAGGCCCTCGTGTTCGTCCTCTCCCGCGCCATGCAAGAGCTCCTGTCGGGACTCATCAAAGAGCGGTTCCGGCTGACGTCCGTCCCCATCATCAATGGAGAGCCGGAGAACCGCCGCGTGGCGCTGGAGTCCATCCAGACGTTCTCGCAAGCCAGGGGGTTCCAGGTCCTTCTCTTGAGTCCTCTTGCCGCGGGCGCGGGGCTCAACATCGTCGCCGCGAACCACGTCATTCATTACGGGCGCTGGTGGAATCCCGCCAAGGAGGACCAGGCCACGGACCGGGCCCACCGCATCGGTCAGTTCCGGCCCGTCCACGTCTACTACCCGCTGCTGCACCGGCAGGGCCGCGCGGAAGCGGGGTTCGACATGCGGCTCCACGAACTCGTCGAGCGCAAGCGCTCGCTGGCCCGCGACTTCCTGGCGCCTGCTCCAGAAGAGGCCCAGCAACTCGCGGGCGTGTTTCAAGAGGGGGAGGGCTGAACCATGTTCGACCTGTCGGTCTTGCAGGATGAGTCCCTGCGGATCCCGCTGCTGATCATCGTGTCATTGACGCTCGTATCGCTCGGCTCCGTGGCATGGCGGAGGAAGCGGTTGGCGCAGGCCATCCAGGACGTGGAGGTCCACCTGGGGGACCTGCTGGCGGGGCGGCGTGATGAGCCAGGCGCGCGGGACGAGAGCCGCGCGCTGTGGCGGGCCGTCCGTGAGCAGCTCGTCTTTCCTCCGGGGAAGCAGGAGCTTCCAGGTCCCGTCCTCATGCGCTCGTCGCCCTCGCGAGAGCTGCGTGAGACTTGCCGCGCCTTGTTCCGGCACTCCATGGGGCATGGGATTGGAAGGAACCTGACGGGCATCGCCCTGGTCATGACCTTCGGGTTGCTGGGTGTCGTGCTGGTGGGGCCGGTCCAGGCGGCCCTGACGAGCACGGGCGCGGGAGGTGCTTCGCAGACGGACCTGCTCTCTCAAGCCATTGGCAAGATGGGCGCCAAATTCTTCATCTCCGCGGCGGGCCTGCTGGGAACGCTCTTCTTCCAGGCGTTCGCTTTCTCCTCCGAGCGACGGCTCCTGATGCGGCTGGATGCGATGCGCGCGAGCTTCGAGCGCATCACGCTCACCCTGGACGCGCACGAGATCTCCCTGGCTGCGGCCCGCCGGGATGCACTGGGCGCGCTGAAGACGGAAATCGTCCAGACCCGCAAGGACCTCTCCGACCGACTGTCCCACCTGGAGAGCGTGGAGGTGTCCCTCCAGGACATCGGGACAGAGGTCCAGAAGAACTTCGGGACGATGATGAAGGAGCAGGTCGGGGACGTCATCACGCGGCAGTTGGGCTCCGTCGAGAAGGCGGTTCGCGACATCGCGACGGACCTCCAGCGCTCCATCTCGATGGGCTTCACGGCGGCCCTGCAATTGGAGATGGCCGGCGTTCGCGCGCATCTGGACGCCATCCAGCAGGCGCTCGCGGGACAGCAGGAACATGACCTGGGGCGGATCCTCGAACAGCTTCGCGACACCGTGTCCGGTGGCTTCCATACCCAGTCCCAGGACATGGCTCGCCAGATGGCGGGACTCGTGGAGGTCCTGCCTCGGCTGGAGCAACAGTTCGAGGTGATGACGCAGAGCCTGGGCAGCCATGCGCGGCAGTGGGGCAGCGAGAACCAGCGCGCCGTCGAGGCGCTGGGCGAGAAGGTGTCCGAGCTGGTGGGGAGCTTCGACGGCGTCCGGGACAGGCTGGAGGGCAGCGGTTCCAACATCGTGAGCAGTTTCAAGGACGTGCTCACCGGGATGCGGGAGAGCTCCAGCGAGATGGTTCGCCTCGCGGCTCAGGCCTCCCTGAACATGCAGTCGAACTCCGTGCAGCAGTCCGGAGCCCTTCGCAATCAGATGGAGGAACTCCGCGTCCGCTCCGAATCGGACATGGGGCAGTTCCAGGCCCAGTCGCAGGAGTTCGTCAGGGTCATGAGGGAGACGCAGGACGGACTTCGCACCTTGACGAAGCAGATGAGTGACACTGCGGACAAGCTGGCTGCCGCCTCCCGAGGCGTGGGGGAGTCCCATCACAAGGCGGGCGTGGTCTCCGCGAAGATGGATGAAGTGGCTCAGCGGTTGATTGATACGGCCAATGCCTTCCAGCGACTGTCCCAGGAGCGATCGAGCGTCGTGAAGCAGGAGCAGACGCTCCTCATTGCTCAACGCGAGGCCGTGGACCGGGTGGGCCCGGTGCTCAATGCCTTGACCAAGACCTATGAGGACTCCGTCAGCCGACAGGCCCAGATCCTGAGCAGCCAGTGGACGGAGGTCATGCGCCGGCTCGACTCCGTGGTGGATCGCTCTTCCGGAGAGCTCGTCCAGGGCGTGGATGATCTCACGGAGACAGTGCAGCAGCTCAAGGAGTCCTTGAGGCCGCAGGTGGCGCGGCGATGAGTTCCTCGGGCGAAAGCAGTGACAGGTCGCTCGCGGACCTGATGGCGGGCGTCGCGGTGGTCTTCCTGCTCCTGGCCGTCATCTTCATCCTCGAAGCGCGCAAGCAGCGCGAGGAGGCCATCCGGGACAAGGAGGTCGCCATCGGCAAGGTGGACTCCCAGAAGGATGGGGTGCAGGCCTCGCTGGTGTCGCTGCGGGAGGACCTTGTCGTCCTGAACGCGGACCTGGACGGCGGTTTCATCGCGCTGAGTGGGCTGGACGGCGGCGTGAACGCGCTGGAGATCGAATTCAAGAACCTCCAGTTCGGTCTGGGAGAGTGCCGCACACCTCCTGCGTACGTGGAGCAGTTTCAGCAAGGCGCGGTTCCCCTCATCCATCGGGTCTGCGTGGCCGTGGATGCCATGCGTGACGCCGGAGCCGAGCCGTCCATCATCCTCGAAGGCCACACGGACGACCGCCCATTCCTGGGAACGAGCGGCGAGTGCGGCGTGCGCAACGGGATTGCCCGTTTCAGCTTCGAGAACAACGTCCGGGCCAGTGCGTCTCGGGCGCAGGAGGTGTTCTTCACGGTGCGGGACCAGCTCAAGGACGCTGGCTACGAGCGCGACTGCCTGGATGCGAACTTCGTGGTTTCGGGACGAGGTCAGACCGCGCCCCGGACTGGAACCGTCGGGAGTGAGCCGTCCAACCGCCGGCTCGTGCTTCGCGTTCGCGGCGACTTGCGATTGTAGCGGGGGGCTCCATGGGACTGGACGACTGGCTTGATGAGATAGGCGAACGGCAGAAGGTCGTCCTGGCCGGGCTCGGGACATTCCAGCAGCAGGTGGAAGAGGGAATGCAGCAGCTCTTCCTTCGCGTGGAGACAGCCCAGCAGCGTGCGGATGACCGTGAGCCCGATCGCCTCGTCAGGATGCGGCAGACGCTGGACGTCCCGGCGGTGCTCAAGAAGCTGCATGCGCAGGACTTCGCCAGTCTGACCCGCCGGGAGCGACGCGCGGTGCCGGGTCTATGGCGTGAGGTGGGCCCGGAGCGCATGGCCTGGTTCCTCGACCAGAGCCCGGAAACTCTGCCCCGGCTGGTGCGGCAGCGCCTCCGTGACTGGAGCTCATCCGAGGACGCCGCTTCTCAGCGCGACTGGGCGAAGCTGGTGGGCCAGCGTCCCCTGGCGAAGAGCGCCTTGCGGTGGGCGCTTCCCATGGCCGTCGAAGAGGCACTGGGCCCTGATGGGCCGGGCACGCTCGCGAAGCATTGGCTGGCCCATCCCCTGGTGGATGTGGTCGAGATGCTCAAGAACGCCGGTCTCAAGCCTGGGAACTCCTACGCGGGGCACGTCATCGCGAAGTACCTGCTGCGGAGGCTTCAGGCCCGGCAGGACGTGGCGGAGGGATTGAAGTTCCTCGTGGATGCGCCCCTGGGGCGGTCGTGGATGCCGCACAACAACACGGATGAGGTCGCGGTCTCGGCTCCGCTGGAGGCCCGTGTCGCGGTGGTCGCCGCCACCTTGGCGTGCTGGGGGAATGGCCAGGTTTCGTCTGACGTGCGGGGGCGGCTTGAGGAACGGTTGATCGCCAGGGACAGTGTCTTCGGGGATCCCCGGCTGACGACCTTGACCCAGGCGTGGCAGGCCGTACGTGCGTTGGGGAAGCCGGCGTTCGATGAGTTCCTGACTGCGCTCATCCAGCAGGACCTGGAGTTCTTCTTCGAGCGCGCGATGCACGAGCAGGACCGGCGGAAGTTCTGGTTGAACTACCTGGGGTCCATCCGCCGGACGACCTGCTGGCTCGACTCCGTGACGTATGACGCCCTGCACTCGAGGGTCGCGACGCTGCCCGTCGAACAGCAAGCCGCGTTCCGACGGGCGAAGCGGCTTCCACAGGGCGATACCAGCGCGTTCGAGTTGTCCTTCGAGAGGCACGTGGCGGTGGAGTTCTCAAGGACTGGAAACGCCACCTACATTTACGAGCATGGAGAGTCGACCCAGGTGCTGAGGCGCAAGGCCGTTGAACAGGCAGGCCATCTCAAACACAAGGGGGCGCTACGGTTGGTCCATACGCCCGGGTGGCAACTCCGGTTCGAGCAGGCACTCCTGGATCTGGGAATCGCGAAGGACCGCCGTGTGAAACGCAACGTGCGCTGAGCCGCCGGACCTTGTGATGGTGCCTGTCAGGCGGACTCACGCCGTCGCGTCAACGCGGCGCGTGCGCGGCCCATCTTGGCGTGCCTTCCAGTACCCTTCGCCACGAGCCCCGCCATGTCCCAGGAACGCTTCACGACCAGCCGCGAGGTGTATCACCGGATCCGGTGGGACTCGCGGCATGACGCCCGCGAGTTCGTCGTCGGTTACGACGCTCACCGCGGCGCGCTGGAGGAGATGCCCTTCGAGGCGTTCGTCCCCGACGGCGAGATTCCGTGGCACCGCGTCTGGTACTTCAAGCGCGGGACCCTGGTGGTGTGGGACCGCAAGGCGCGCATCGATCTGCTGAGCAATACCCGGCCCGCGGAAGAGACCGCGCCACCCCAGCCCGTCACGGTGCCTGGGTTCACGCCCTTGCCCGCATGGCGGTACGACGCGCGCGCTGGATCGTGGACCCAGGCCTCTCGTGAGCCGGGCAACGCGCCTCCCGCCGCGGCGCCGCTCACCGTCGCCACCTTCAACGTCCTCTTCGACCTGTACGACGCGCAGTTGCTGGCGACCGAACGCAGGATCCCGGCGGCGCTCGCGCTGCTCCGTGAGACCGACGCGGACGTCATCGCGCTCCAGGAAGTCACCCCGTCGTTCCTCAAAGCCCTGCTCTCCGAACCCTGGGTGCGCGAACACTTCTGGATGTCTGATGGTCCCGGCGCGCAGACCGTGACGCCCTACGGACAGGTGCTCCTATCGCGCGTGCCGTTCGCCTCCTTGTGGCAGCGCGTCTTCTCCCGCGACAAGCGCATCATCGCCGCCGAACTGCACCTGTCGGACGGAACGCTGTGGGTGGCCACTCCGCACCTGACGAGCGACCGGGATGCGTCCGGAGCCTCCGCGCGCGCCGTCCAGGTCGAGGCCCTCCTTGAGTGGGCCCGCGTGCTCGGCTCCACGAGCGAGACCGAGGCCCCGGACCTGGTGCTGGCCGGTGACTTCAACTTTGGCGACGGTGCGCCGGAAGCAGAGTCCTTCGCGCGCGCTGGTTTCGTGGATGCGTGGTCCTCGCTGAGACCTTCGGAAGCGGGGGAGACATTCAACCCTCGGTTGAACAGCCTGGCGGCGCTCACCACCGTCTCGGGAACGCTCCGGCGGTTGGACCGGGTGCTGGTGGTGTCTCCTTCGGGCCGGCTCGCTCCTGAGTCCGTGGAACTCTTCGGCGAAGCGCCCCTGGCGGGACCGCCCGGGCCCATCGGACAGGCCCTCTTCGCTTCGGATCACTTCGGCCTGCGCTGTGTCCTGCGCCGTAAGGCTATCGAGTCTCGCGAGGCGCCCTCCACGGCGCTGGTCCATCACACGGCCCTGGTACTCATCCCTCCTGACGACGTCTGGGGCCCCATCCAGGCGCTGCGCAAGAAGCACGACGCGAAGTTCCAGCGGTGGATGCCTCACATCACGCTGCTGTATCCCTTCGTTCCGGAAGAGGACTTCGAGACGGCGGAAGCCATCCTCTTGGATGCCCTTCAGGGCGTCGAACCCTTCGACGTGACGCTCTCCACGTTCGGCCACTTCGAGCACCGCGCCAATGCGACAGCGTGGCTCCGCCCTGACGACCAGCCCTCCGACGCGCTGGCGGCCCTGCACGCGAAGCTCGTGGCGGCCCTTCCCGAATGCGCCTCGTCCGCTCACGGTGGCTTCACGCCCCATCTCTCCGTGGGACAGCTTCCGCTCTCCGCGGACATCATCCGCATGCTCGGCGAGTGGCAGCGCGCATGGCGGCCGCTGAAGTTCCGCGTGGGCGAGCTCTGCCTCATCCGGAGGAAGGGTGACACTCCCTTCGAGGTCATCCGGCGCATTCCCCTGGCACAGGCGCCCCGCGCAATCCCGGAGTACGAAGACGCTCCGCTGCGCGATGCTCTGGCCTCCATCGGCGCCGCCGAGTCACACGAAGGACACGCCGCCAGGACCGCGGCGGTGGCTCAACTGCGTCAGCATTGCGAACGGATCGGCGCCACGTTGCATCCGTATGGCTCCTATCTCCTGGGCACGGATGGCGCGGGCAGTGACGTGGACGCGGTCGCCATCGGACCGGCGATCCTGCCCCGCGATGACTTCGCGCGAGCGCTCCTCCAGGAACTGGCACCGGGCACGGCCCGCTATGTGGCGGACGCCGCCATCCCGCTGGTGAAGCTATCACTCGGAGGCGTGAGCTTCGACCTGGCCTATGCGAGCCGTCCGGAGGGCGTGCCCCCGGAGGCCCCCCTGACGCTGCTTGAGCAGCACGGCGAGCGGCTCGACCCCGCGGGCCTCCGCGCTGTGTTGGGCCTGGCCGATACATTGGGCCTGATGAACGCCGTTGCTCGTGACGCCGAGCGGACCGCGCGGTTCCAGACCTTGATGCTCGCGGTGAAGGACTGGGCCAGGGCCCGGGGCATCTACTCACACGCGCTGGGCTATCTCGGTGGGTTGTCGTGGACGCTGCTCGCGGCCTGGGCCTGCACCCGCGCGACTCCGGAGGCCATGCGGTCCGACGCGGCGCTGCTCGCGCACTTCTTCGGCACCTTCGCCTCCTGGCCGTGGCCGCAACCCGTGACGCTCACGCCCGAAACCGCGCGCTACCGGCCTGAAGGAAAGCGCGATCTCCTGCCCGTCATCGCCCCCGCGCTCCCTGCTCGAAACACCGCGCGCAACGTGTCGCGATCCACCTACCGCGTCATCCGGGAGGAACTGCTCCGTGCTCGCGAGCTCGTGGCCAAGGCCCGGGCCTCACGCACGCCTTCCGCCTGGGCGACGCTTTTCCAGCCTCTGGGCGCCAATGAGACCCCACCAGTCATGTTGCGCCTGTCCGTCGACGCGCCCACCGCCGAGGACCGGGAGGTCGTCGCGGGGTGGATCCTCGGACACGTCACGGCCCTGGTGTATCGGCTGGAAGGAGACCGCCGTCTCTCCGTTCGTCCGCTGCAACCCGCACAGGCTTCAGGAGCGCTGCTCATCGGTCTGGAGGTGCGTGAAGCACGGGACGCGGCTGCGTTGTCCTGGCATCCGTCCAGTCCGTTGTTCGCGGCCGTGGAGGCGTTCCGCGCGTCCTTCCAGGAATGGACTCACCGCCCATCTGGCGCGGTGCTCCAGGTCGAATGGGTTCGTGGCAATGACAGCGCACGGAGCGACACTCCCGCTCCGTGACGCGTGTCACCCGCGTTACTTCTGTCCCGCGAGCCACGAGCCCCAGCGCACGATCTTCGTGCCGCCCTCGGGCTCGTTCTTGCCGCCCGGCACCACTCGCTCGGTGGTGTTGGCGAGCGGCTGGAAGCGCGCTTCATACGGCAGGCCCGCGAGCCCCGGCGCCCACGGGTCGGCCGCGTAGGTCTCGGAGAAGGCGCGCTGGGTGCCTTCGACGTCCTCGCTGCTCTGGGTGATGAGCGCGGGAACATTGTGGCCCTCCGCGCTGAACGTGCCCCGGGCGCCGTTGGCCGCCGCGGCGGGCGGCCAGTCCTCCGTGAACACCACCTCCGAGGGGATGCCCATCAGCAGCTCCTCCAGGGGCTCCGGCTCGGCCTGGGAGAAGTCGGAGCAGGGGGCTGCATTGGCGTCGACGGGGCCCTCGGTGCGCAGGAGGTAGCCGCGCTCCGCGGTGAAGCACACGCGCTGCACTCCGGGGCCAGGACCCACGTCCACGTATCGCTCGTAGTACGCGCCCGGGCCCAGGGGCCGCTCCAGCGCGGGCACCGGGGCGCTGGCATCGGCCGAGCCCTCACGGACCTCTTTGAGCTTCAGCTGGTATCCCCCCGGCACGCGGAAGCCGGCGGACTCCGTGCTCCCTTCAATCAGGCCACGGGCGAGGTACAGCGGGCCCGGCGCATTGGCATACACGCGCGTGCGCAGGGGACCATCGAAGGAGCGCTGGTCGGTGACGTAGCGCACGGCCTCCCAGTTGCGTCCCGCGCTGGAGGCGACCTCCGCGGTGGCCGTGCCTCCGTGCGGCACGTCGAGCGCGCGTGTCATGTCCGCGCGCACGGGGATGATCAGATCCTTCGCCAGCTTCGCCTGGGGCAGCGGCTTGCCGCCCTCATCGCTGTAGGCCGCGCGCACCCAGACCCAGGGTTGCTGCACGGCCACCACTTCCAGCGTCAGCTGTCCCTGGACCGTGCGCGCGGTGCCGCCACCGCGCGGCTCGGGACCCCGCGTCGCACTGAAGGAATAGGTGACGCGGTCTCCCACGCGTGCGCGCGCCCAGGCCTCGGCGGCCTGCACGGACGCCGCGTTGTCGGCTCGCGTGTCGGATGCGGAAGGGCCGCTCGACTTCGTGCTCTCGCAGCCGGGGAGGAACGACAGGGCCGCACCCAACAGCGCGGCAAGGGGAAGGGAAGGGCGCATGGTCATGGGGACGGGAAATACCGGGAGTGGATTCAATTCGCAGCTATCGCACGTTCAGTGAGGATTTCCGGAATAGTGGGAGTAAATGCGACCCTGGGGAGGGTGACCGATAAGAAGTCACCCGTGTCCGAAAATCAGTGAATCCCAGGGTGACGGGTAAAAACTCTGTCATAACAGCCACTTGGAATTCAAAGCGTCACGTGGCGTTACGCTCACATTCTTGGAAGCTGGAGTGCTGGCGCTCCAAGCAATTCAACAAAACCGGGTTATTCCCTCTGGAGCACGGCTGGCCCGGCAGTTGCTCAGTGGCTGGGCAAGCTGTCCGCGGCTGACGGGAAGGTCAGGCGGCAGCGGATCTCCCCCGAACCAGAGGAACGACGAATGTTCAAGAAGGCGGCAGTCCTCGTGGCGAGCTGTGGTGCGATGCTGTCTGGCTGCGGTACCGACCTGGAGACCGAGAACCAGGAGATCATCTCCAACCTGGTCGAGGCCGGTTTCCCCGCGGACGACATCATGGTCGCCGAGGGTCAGGTGTACGTGGGCCGTGACGCGCACGTCACCCTGGAGGCTTCCCGCGAGATGCTCCAGCCGGCGAGCAAGGAGACCCAGGAGCAGTACCGCACGACGAACGTCGTCAGCTCCAGCAAGACGAAGATCTGCATCAACCCCACGTCCACGTTCAACAGCTACACCCGCCTGAGCCAGGGCCTGGATCTCGCGATCCAGAACTACAACCAGCGCGGCCTGAGCTTCACGATGGCGCGTGGCCCCACCACGGGCTGCAGCGCGAACATCACCGCGACGGTGACCTCCGGCGCCGGCGGCTCCGCGGGCTTCCCGTCGGGCGGCAACCCCTACGGCACCATCAACATCGGCACCAGCCTGAACACCTACAGCGTGGACGTGAACGAGCACGTCATCACGCACGAGCTCGGCCACTGCATCGGCTTCCGTCACTCGGACTACTACAACCGCGCCATCAGCTGCGGCGGCGCCGCCAGCAACGAGGGCACGGCGGGCGTGGGCGCCATCCTCATCAGCGGCACCCCGAGCACCGCGACGGTCGGCGGCTCCATCATGAACTCCTGCTTCCGTTCGACGGAGACGGGCGAGTGGACCAGCTCCGACATCACGGCGCTGAACGCCATCTACTAAGCAATGGCGTTGCGACCCCTTGAGTCCTTCATGAGTCCGAGGGGTCGCATCCTCGCGGGCACCTTCATCCTCCTGGGCCTTACGGCCTGTGGAAAGGAAGAGGTGCCCGCGGAGTCCCATCCGGTGGTGTGTGAGAGCCCCGCGGCGTCGCGGGTGCGCCAGCCTCCGGAGGTTCGCGGCCAGACGCAGTGTGGCCCGACCGAGAACTTCACTCCCATCAACAGCTACCAGGGCGAGTTCGCGGACGTCGCGCAGACGGTCGAGGACGCGGTCGTCCTGATTGACGGGCGCTGCACCGGAACACTGATTGAAGCGAGCGCGGGTCCCGTGGTGGTGACGGCGGGACATTGTGCCTCTCTCGGTGACCGGCCGCTGCTCGTCTTCAACTTCGAGGAGCAGGCTGACGGAGACCCGCTCATCACCGAGGGCACCGTCATCGAGCAGTCGCTCGAACCCGACTACGCGCTCATCAAACTGGACGTGATTCCCCAGGTGACGCCGGTCCTGCTTTCAGCCGTTCCCAGCGAGCGGCTGGCCGTCATCCAGCATCCCCGGGGCAAGCCCAAGGTCATCGCCGAAGGCGACTACCTGGATGCCTGCGACTCGCTGGTCTACTACGTGGACCTGGACACCCTGGTCGGAAGCTCCGGCGCGGGCGTGCTCAACCGTCAGGGCCACCTGGTGGGCGTCCACACCGACGGCGATTGCGACGCGACCGGCCGTGGCGCCAACCGGGGTTGGACGATGGAAGCGATTGTCGCTGCGTCCCCGTACCTGGTGGACGCCGACATCGTCGCGCGCTGAAGCCAGACCGAGGGGAGACGACCATGTTCAAGAGTGCGGCAGTGCTCGTGGTGGGCTGTGGTGCGTTGCTGTCCGGCTGTGGGACCGACCTGGGGCCAGAGCACCAGGAGACCATCTCCAACCTGATCGAGGCGGGGTTCCAGGCCCGCGACATCAAGGTCGTGGACGAGTCCGTCTACGTGGGCGGCGACGCGCAGGTGAGCGTCGAAGCGTCCCGCGAGATGCTCCAGTCCGGTGGGGACAGCGAGGAGCAGTACCGGACGACGAACGTCATCAACAAGGCGGTCGTGAGGAAGATCTGCATCAACCCCACGTCCGCGTTCAACACCTACAGCCGCCTCAGCCAGGGCCTGGACCTGGCCATCCAGAACTACAACGCCCTGGGTCTCTGCTTCACGATGGTGCGGGGCCCGACCACCGGCTGCAACGCGAACATCACGGCGGCGACCGCGGCGGGCATGGTCTACAGCTCGGGCTACCCCTCCGGTGGCCTTCCCTACGGGACCATCAACATCGGCACGGGGTGGAACACCTCGCCGCTCGACACGGTCGAGCACATCATCACCCACGAGCTGGGGCACGCGGTCGGCATGCGCCACTCGGACTACTACTCCCAGGTCATCAGCTGCGGCACGGGCGGCAGCGAGGGCACGGCGGGCGTGGGCGCCATCCTCATCCCTGGCACGCCCTCCACGTCCTACGTGAACGGGTCCATCTTCAACGCCTGCCTCCCGGCGAACCCGACCGGTGAGTTCACCAGCACGGACATCACCGCGCTGACGTACCTCTACCGCTGCTGAGTCTGGCGAGAGTCCGGCGCGCGACCAGGCTCAGTCCGCCTGCGTCGCGCGCTTGGGCGTGAGCTGCGCTTCGAGCGTCCGCGCCCAGTGGGCCAGCACCTTGCGGCGCCGGGCCGTGTCGTCGTGGAGCAGGTTCGCCAACGCCAGGCCGCGGAGGAGGTCCAGCGTCGCACGCACGGCGTCGCGGACGTCGCGGTCGCGCTCGTCGAGCCCCAGCAGCTCGACGGTGAGCCGGTGTACTTCACGGCCGACGTGCGTCTCCAACGGCAGCAGGATGGCCTTCAGCTCTTCATCCGCTACGGCCGCCACCCAGAGGTGCGTCGCGGCGGTGAAGAGCGGGCCGGCGTAGACGTCGTGGAGCAGGTTCAGCAGCGGCTCGACGCGCCGCCGGCTCTCCGGCAGGCCCTTCGCGCGCCGCACCAGCTCTTCGACCTGCTGGCGGAAGACGTGCTCGACGGCGGCCGCGACCAGGGCCGCGCGCGTCGGGAAGTGGTGCTGGCAGGCGCCGCGTGACACTCCCGCGCGCTCGGCGATGGCGCCCATGGTCGCCCCCGCCCAGCCCTTCTCCACCAGCACTTCGATGGCGGCCGTCATCAGCTTCTGCCGCGTCACCCGGCTGCGCTCCTGCTCCTGCCGTGTCGTTCCGCTCGCCGTGCCGCTCATGCGGCCACAGTGTTGCGACGGGAAGAAAAAAGCAATCGTGATTGCTTTATTTGGACGTGGGGGACAGACTCGCCGCTCCCTGGTTCTGGAGGTGAGATGGACGCGCGTTCGCTGCGTATCGGCAATGCATCCGGCTTCTACGGCGACCGCTTCTCCGCGTTCCGGGAGATGCTGGAGGGCGGTCCGCTGGACGTCCTCACCGGCGACTACCTGGCGGAGCTGACCATGCTCATTCTGGGCAGGGATCGGCTGAAGAACCCGTCCAGTGGGTACGCGAAGACGTTCCTGCGCCAGTTGGAGGAGACGCTCGGCCTCGCGGTGCAGCGCAAGGTCCGCATCGTCGCCAACGCCGGTGGCCTCAACCCGGAGGGGCTCGCGAACGACCTGCGCACGCTCGCCACGAAGCTTGGGTTGACCGTCAGCGTCGCGCACGTCGAAGGCGATGACCTCGTCGGACGCGCGGACGAGCTGGGCTTCGAGCAGCCCCTCACCGCGAATGCGTACCTCGGTGGCTGGGGCATCGCCGCGTGCCTGGAAGCGGGCGCGGACATCGTCGTCACGGGGCGCGTGACGGACGCATCGCTCGTCGTCGGTCCCGCTGCTGCTCACTTCGGCTGGAAGCGCGACGATTGGGACCGCATTGCTGGCGCCATGGTCGCGGGCCACGTCCTGGAGTGCGGAGCCCAGGCGACCGGCGGCAACTTCGCGCGCTTCGGTGAAGTCGACGCGCGCCGTCCCGGCTTCCCGCTCGCGGAGATCTTCGCGGACGGGTCCAGCATCATCACCAAGCATCCGTACACCGGCGGCGCCGTCACCGTCGACACCGTGAAGGCCCAGCTCGTCTATGAGATTGGCGGTGCCCGCTACGCAGGCCCGGACGCGACGGCGCGCTTCGACACCATCGTGGTGGACGCCGACGGCACGGACCGGGTGCGCCTGTCTGGCGTGCGCGGTGAGCCGCCTCCTCCGGACGTGAAGGTGTGTCTGAACCGGCTCGGCGGCTTCCGCAGCGAGGCCCAGTTCATGCTCGTCGGCCTCGACATCGAGGAGAAGGCCGCGCTCGTGCGCGCCCAACTCGACGCGACGCTCGAGCCCCGGCCCGCCGAAGTCCTCTACACGCTCGCGCGCACCGACCACGCCGACGCTCCGAGCGAGGAGCAGGCGTCGGCGACGCTGCGGGTCACCGTGAAGGATGCCGACCCCAAGGTCGCCGGCCGTGCCTTCAGCGGCGCCGTGGTGGAGCTCGCCTTGTCCAGCTATCCCGGCTTCTTCCTCCCCTCGCTGCCCGGTGATGCTTCGCCCTTCGGCGTCTACACCCCGGCGTATGTGGATGCGCGCAAGGTGCCGCACGTCGCGGTGCTCCCGGATGGCCGGCGCATCGACGTGCTGCCGACGAAGGAGACGCGGGGGCTCGAAGCGGTCCCCGCGCCGTCGCTGCCCGCGCCGCTGCTGGCGGGCCCCACCCGGCGTGTACCGCTCGGCCAGGTGGCCCTGGCGCGCAGCGGAGACAAGGGTGGGGACGCGAACATCGGCGTCTGGGTCCGCACCGACGAGGCCTGGAGCTGGCTGGTGCACACGCTCACGGAGGAGCAGCTGCGCAAGCTGCTTCCGGAGGCGCGGGAGCTCAAGGTCCAGCGGCACGTGCTGCCGAACCTGCGCGCCCTGAACTTCGTCATCGAGGGCCTGCTCGGCGAAGGTGTCTCGTCCTCCACCCGTTTCGATCAACAGGCCAAGGCGCTCGGCGAGTGGCTGCGCTCGCGCCATGTCGACGTCCCTGAATCGCTTCTGTAGCGCCTTCGCACGCGCCCGAGCCCACCGAGGAAGCCCATGCAGCAGACCCAGGAACACCGCGCCATCCGCCAGACCGTCCGCAAGTTCGTGGAACAGGAGCTGAACCCGCACATTGACGCCTGGGAGGCGGCGGAGATCTTCCCGGCGCGAGAGGTCTTCAAGAAGCTGGGCGAGCTCGGGCTGCTCGGCATCACCAAGCCCACGGAGTTCGGCGGGCTGGGGCTGGACGCGTCGTTCTCCGTCGCCTTCGCGGAGGAGCTGGGCCATTGCACCTGCGGCGCGCTGCCCATGGCCATCGGCGTCGTGACGGACATGGCCACGCCCGCGCTCGCGCGCTTCGGCAGTGATGCGCTGCGACGGGAGTTCCTGGCGCCCACGCTGACGGGCGAGCGCGTCTGCTCCATCGCGGTGAGCGAGCCCGGTGCCGGCTCCGACGTGGCGAGCGTGACGACCACGGCGCGCCGTGATGGCGACGACTACGTCATCGACGGCAGCAAGATGTGGATCACCAACGGCATGCAGGCGGACTGGATCTGCCTGCTCGCCAACACGGGTGACGGGCCCGCGCACGCGAACAAGTCGCTCATCATCGTGCCCATGGACAGCCCCGGCATCACGCGGTCGAAGATCCGCAAGCTCGGCATGTGGGCGTCCGACACGGCGCAGCTCTTCTTCGACGGCGTGCGCGTCCCGGCGCGCTTCCGCATTGGCGACGAGGGGCGCGGCTTCGCGATGCAGATGCAGCAGTTCCAGGAGGAACGGCTGTTCGTGTCGGCGAGCACGCTGGTGACCTTCGACCGGCTCATCGCGCAGACGGCGGAGTACACGCGCCAGCGCAAGGCCTTTGGCCAGTCCATCCTCGACAACCAGAGCGTGCACTTCCGGCTCGCTGAGTTGCAGACAGAGGTGGAGTCGCTCCGGGCGCTCATCTACCGGACCGTCGCCATGTACATCGAGAACAAGGACGACCCGGAGGTCGTGAAGCTCGCCTCGATGTGCAAGCTCAAGTCGGGCCGGCTTGCTCGCGAGCTCGTCGATGGCTGCCTCCAGTACTGGGGCGGCATGGGCTTCACCTGGGACAACCCCGTCGCCCGCGCCTACCGGGACCTGCGTCTGGGGTCCATCGGCGGCGGCGCCGACGAGGTGATGCTCGGAATCATCAGCAAGGCCATGGGAACGCTGCCCCGCAAGGTGCGCGGCTGAGGAGCAATACGATGGGATACCGTTCAGTCTTCGCCCCGAACTCCTTCGCGGGCCGCACCATCATCGTCACCGGCGCCGGCAGTGGCATTGGCCGGTGCACTGCGCATGAGCTGGCGTCGCTCGGCGCGCACATCGTCCTCGTGGGCCGCAAGACGGAGAAGCTCGAAAAGGTCGCTGGCGAGCTCTCCGCCGAGGGCCACGCGTCCACGCAGCACGCCGTGGACATCCGTGACGAGGCCGCGGTGCGCGACATGGTCGCCGCCGTCGTCCAGAAGCACGGCCGCATCCACGGGCTCGTGAACAACGCTGGCGGGCAGTTCCCGTCGCCGCTGTCGCAGATCTCCAAGAAGGGCTTCGAGGCGGTCGTCTCCACGAACCTCACCGGCGGCTTCCTGGTCGCGCGCGAGGTGTTCACCCAATCCATGAGCGAGCACGGCGGCGCCATCGTGAACATGCTCGCGGATGCCTGGAACGGCATGCCGGGCATGGGGCACTCGGGCGCGGCGCGCGCCGGCATGTTCAACCTGACGCAGACGGCCGCCGTCGAGTGGGCCGCCTCCGGCGTTCGAGTGAACGCCGTCGCGCCCGGCTGGGTGGCCTCCAGCGGCCTGGACACCTACGAGGACCCCTTCGTCCGCGAGATGATCCCCTTCCTGCGCAAGCAGGTGCCCCTGCACCGGCTGGCCACCGAGGCGGAGGTGAGCGGCGCCATCGTGTTCCTGCTCTCCGACGTGGCGGCGTTCATCACCGGCGAGGTCATCCGCATCGACGGCGGCGCGTCCTGCAACACCAAGGCGTTCCCGCTGTCGGAGCACTCCAACTCGAAGCCCTACGACGGGTTCCATCTGGCCAAGGGGCCCGCCATCCTCGACGGCCCGAAGGAGAAGTGACGTGCCCACGCTCATCTCCCAGGTCGAACCGGCCTCCGCCACCTTCACCACGCAGCGCCAGGAGATGCTCTCCCGCGTCGCGGAGCTGCGCGCCATCGAGCAGAAGTCGCGCGACACCGAACAGCTGGCCCGGGACAAGTTCAAGCAGCGCGGGCAGCTGCTCCCGCGTGAGCGCCTGGCGCTGCTGCTCGACCGGGGTTCGCCCTTCCTGGAGCTCTCCACGCTCTGTGGCTACAAGCACCACGACGACAGCGACGGCTCGCTGGCCGGTGGGAACACCATCATCGGCATTGGCTTCGTGTCCGGCGTGCGCTGCCTGGTGTTCGTGAGCAACTCCGCCGTGAAGGGCGGCACGGCGACGCCCTGGGGTGTCCAGAAGGCGCTGCGTGCGCAGGAGATTGCCCTGCAGAACCGGCTGCCCGTGGTGTCGCTCGTGGAGAGCGGCGGGGCGAACCTGCTCTACCAGCAGGAGATCTTCATCCCGGGCGGGGAGACCTTCTACAACCAGGCGAAGTTGTCCGCGGCCGGCATCCCCCAGGTCACCGTCGTTCACGGTTCGAGCACGGCAGGCGGCGCGTACATCCCGGGCCTGTCCGACCACGTCGTCATGGTGCGCGGCAAGGCGAAGGTGTTCCTCGCTGGACCGCCGCTGCTGCTCGCGGCCACGGGCGAGGTCGCCACGGACGAGGACCTAGGTGGCGCGGAGATGCACACCACCGTGGCCGGCACCTCCGACCACCTCGCCGCGGACGACGCCGATGGCATCCGCATCGCGCGGGAGATTGTCGCGTCGCTCGGGTGGAATGACGCCCTGCTGGCGTCCGCGCGTCCCGCCTTCGAGCCGCCCCGCTACGCGGTGGAGGAGCTGTGCGGTGTCGTGCCCATGGACCACCGCAAGCCCTACGACTGCCGCGAGGTGATTGCGCGGCTCGTGGATGGATCGGACTTCTCGCCGTTCAAGGACGACTACGACGCGCTCACCGTCTGCGGCTGGGCGCGCATCGAGGGCCGAGCGGTGGGCCTCATCGGCAACAACGGGCCCATCACCGCGAAGGGCGCGACGAAGGCGGGGCAGTTCATCCAGCTCTGCTGCCAGGCGCGCACGCCCATCATCTACCTGCAGAACACCACGGGCTACATGGTGGGCACGCAGTCGGAGCAGGGCGGCATCGTGAAGCACGGCGCGAAGATGCTTCAGGCGGTGGCCAACGCGACCGTGCCGCAGATGACGCTCCTGCTGGGCGGTGCGTTCGGCGCGGGCAACTACGGCATGTGCGGACGCGCGTTCCACCCGCGCTTCATCTTCGCCTGGCCCAACGCGCGCACTGCCGTGATGGGCGGCGAGCAGGCGGCGAAGGTGCTGACCATCGTCGCCACGGAGAAGGCCCGGCGCGCGGGGCTGCCGCCTGACCAGGAGTTCCTGGACGGGATGGCGAAGCCGCTCATCGAGCAGTTCGACCGCGAGTCGGATGCCTTCCAATGCAGCGCGCGGCTGTTCGACGACGGCGTCATCGACCCCCGGGACACGCGGCGGGTGCTCGGGTTCATCCTGGCCACGTGCGACGAGGCTTCGCGCCGCACGCTGTCGCCCAACTCCTTCGGCGTCGCCCGGCTGTAGCGAGGAGAATCATGAAACGCATTCACAAGGTGCTGGTGGCGAACCGGGGTGAGATCGCCGTGCGCGTGCTGCGCACATGCCGCCGCCTCGGACTGCGCACGGTCGCGGTCTTCTCCGACGCGGACCGCGATGCCCCGCACGTGCGGCTCGCCGACGAGGCCATGCACCTGGGGCCTCCGCCCGCGAGGGAGTCCTATCTCTCCATCGAGCGGGTCCTCGCCGCGGCGAAGGCCTCCGGCGCGGACGCCATTCATCCCGGGTACGGCTTCCTGTCGGAGAACGAGGACTTCGCGCGTGCGTGCGCGGAGGCTGGCTTCGCGTTCGTCGGGCCGCCCGCGGAAGCCATCGAGCTGATGGGGAACAAGCGGCAGGCGAAGCTGCGCATGCAGGCCGCGGACGTGCCCTGCATCCCCGGCTATGAGGCGGCACGCCCTGGTGAGTCCCTTGAGGACGAAGCCCTGGTCCGCGAGGGTCAGCGCGTCGGGTTCCCCATCATGGTGAAGGCAGCGGCGGGTGGTGGCGGGCGTGGCATGCGGCTCGTCCGCGAGCCGGGCGCGCTGCTCGACGCCATCCGCTCGGCGCGCTCGGAGGCGACGAACGCGTTTGGCAGCGGCGAGCTCATCCTGGAGCGGGCCATTGAAGGCGCGCGTCACGTGGAGGTGCAGGTCTTCGCGGACGCGCATGGCAACGCGGTGCACCTGGGCGAGCGTGACTGCTCCGTTCAGCGCCGGCACCAGAAGGTGATTGAAGAGAGCCCGTCTCCGGCCGTCACGCCCGAACTGCGCGAGCGCATGGGGTCCGTGGCGGTGCAGGCCATCCGCGCCATCGGGTATCGCGGCGCGGGGACCATCGAATTCCTCCTGGCTCCGAACGGCGATTTCTTCTTCATGGAGATGAACACGCGCCTCCAGGTGGAGCACCCGGTGACGGAGCTCATCACCGGACTCGACCTGGTCGAGTGGCAGCTGCGCGTCGCGGACGGCGAGCCGCTCCCGCTGACGCAGCCGGAGATCACCTGGCGCGGACATGCCATCGAGGCGCGCCTGTGCGCGGAGGATCCGGCCAGGGGCTTCCTCCCCCAGACGGGCCGGCTCCTCGCATGGGAGCCGCCGTCGGGGGAGGGCGTCCGCGTGGATCATGGCGTGCGCGAGGGGCAGGACATCACGCCGTTCTATGACTCCATGCAGGCGAAGCTCATCGCATACGGACCGGACCGCGAGACGGCGCGTGAGCGACTGGCCGCGGCGCTGCGCGAGCTGACGGTGTTCGGCGTCACGACGAACAGTGCGTTCATCCAGCACGTCCTCGAGCATGAGGCGTTCCGCTCCGGCCGGTACGACACGGGCTTCGTCGGCGCGCACACTCCGCCGGAGATGCTGCAAGAGCTCGGGAAGGCCTCCCTGGAGGACCAGGCCATCCTGGCCGCTTTGCTCTTCCACGACGACGCGCAGGCGCTCGCGCGGAAGGGGGGCTTCGACGCGACGCTCACCGGCTGGAGCAGCTCCTATGCCCTGCCGGTGCCGGTCAGCCTGCATGACGGTGCTTCGGAGTTCCGCGCCTCGGTGCGCCCCGTCGCTCCGGAGGCCTACGAGGTCCGCGTCGGTGATACCTCGTTCGCGCTCTCCCTGCGCGGCCTCGGTGCCGAACGCGCGGAGGTGGAGGTGGCGGGCCGCCGTCGCGCGGTCTGCTACCGCCGGGCGGGTGGCACGCTGTGGTGCTCGCTGGACGGCATCACGCGCCAGCTGCGCGACGTCTCCTTCCGGCTGCCCTCCGAACGCGAGCGCGCCAGCGACGGCCGCCTGCGGGCGCCCATGGATGGCCGCATCATCCGGGTGAGCACCGAAGTCGGCGCGACCGTGAAGAAGGGCGACGTGCTGGTGGTGCTCGAAGCGATGAAGATGGAGTCGTCCCTCATCGCACCCACGGATGGCGTGGTCACGGCGGTGAACGTCACGGTCGGGGCGCAGGTGCCGGCACGGCATGTCGTCGCGGTCGTCTCCCCCGCAGCGAAGGAGGCAGCATGAGTGAAGCACCGCTCGTCCGGTACGAAGTCTCTCGTGGCGTCGCGACCCTGACGCTCGATTCGCCGCGCAACCGCAACGCGCTTTCGCGGGCGCTCGTCACGCAGCTGCTGGAGCGGCTGAACGCCGTGGGCGCCGACTCGAGCGTGCGCGCGGTCGTCCTCGCGGCCACCGGCCCCGCGTTCTGCGCGGGGGCGGACCTCTCGGAGATGGCGGACGGTGGCGCCGCGAAGGCGCCGGGCGTGCTGCTCGACGTGCTGCGCACGATCGTGACGCTGCCCCAGCCTGTCGTCGCGAAGGTGGCGGGGCAGGTGAGGGCGGGCGGCATCGGCATCGTGGGCGCGTGCGACGTGGCGGTCGTCGCGGAGTCCGTGAAGTTCGCCTTCACGGAGGCGCGCATTGGCGTGACGCCCGCGGTCATCTCCCTCACCACCCTGCCGCACCTGACCAGCCGGGCGGCGAGCCGCTACTTCCTCACCGGTGAGGCCTTCGACGCGGCCGAAGCCGCGCGCATCGGGCTCATCACCTCCGCCGTGCCGGACGCGTCACTGGATGGCGCCGTCGAGCAGATCCTGGAGACGTTCCGGGTGTCGTCTCCGCAGGGCCTGCGCGAGACCAAGCAACTGGTGGCCTCTGGCCTGCGCGCGCGCATCGATGCCGGGGGTGCGGAGATGGTCGCGCTCTCCGGCCGGCTGTTCGCCTCCGAGGAGGCCCAGGAGGGGATGCTCGCCTTCCTGGAGCGCCGGCCTCCCGCGTGGGCCGCGCCGAAATAGGCCGCGGGAGCACCCGGTTCGACCCGACGCCCGAACGGGCGGAATGGAGCACACGATGTCCGCGATCCAGGCACCTCAGGCCCCGCGCATCAGCCGCGTCTCGCTGGGAGACATCGTCCACCGGTCGGCGTTGCGCTGGCCGGAGCGGACGGCACTCGTCGACGGGGACCTCGAGTTCTCCTACGCGGAACTCGACCGGCGCTCGAACGCGTTCGCGCACTACCTGCTCGCACAGGGCCTGCCCCAGGGTGCGAGCATCGCGATGCTCTGCGGCAATTCCGCGCAGATGCTCACCGCGTTCATGGGCATCTACAAGTCAGGGCTCGTCTGGGTGCCCATCAACACCGGCCTCTCCGTGGAGGCGGTCCAGTACATCGTCGAACACGCCGAGGCGACGCACGCCGTCGTCGACGCCGAGCTCCTCGCGAAGCCCGGGCTGCGGGCGATGCTCGATGCGCTGGGCACCCGCGTCATCGTCTGCGTGCCGGAAGGGCAGGCGGCGCCGGGCGGGGACACGGTCGCGTTCCTGGACACGCTGAAGGGGCAGCACGGCACGCTGCCGGAGGTGGCCATCCAGAGCGGCCAGCTCGCGCAGATCATGTACACCAGTGGCACCACCGGCCAGCAGAAGGGCGTCATGCATTCGCATGCGTCGGTGCAGGCGGCGCTGAGCGGGAACCTGTTCGAGCTGGGCATGCGCCCCTCGGACTCCACCATCTGCGTGCTCCCGATGTTCCACTGCGCGCAGCACGCCATCGTGATGACGTTCCTGCTGGCCGGGGCGACCGTCGTCGTGCGGCGGGCCTTCGACCCGGGCGCGATGCTCGCGACCATTGAACGGCGCGGCATCACGTTCCTGCTGGGCCTGCCGGTGATGTACGGCGCGATGCTGGCGCACCCGGCGCGTCCGGCCACGAAGCTGTCCAGCCTGCGCCTGTGCCTCTACGTGATGGCGCCCATGGCGCGCACGATGCTCGTGGAGCTCATCGAGCACTTCTGCCCGGGCGGCTTCGCGCTCGCGTCGGGGCAGACGGAGATGTACCCGGCGACGACCATGTTCAAGCCGGAGCAGCAGCTCAAGCGGTTTGGCTCGTACTGGGGCGACTCGGTCGTGACGAACGAGACGGCCATCATGGACGACGAGGGCCGGCTGCTCGGGCGCGGCGAGGTGGGGGAGATCGTCCACCGCGGGCCCAACGTGATGCTCGGCTACTACAAGGACCCGGAGGCGACCGCGCGGGCGAGCGCCTTCGGTTGGCACCACACCGGCGACCTGGGCATGTTCGACGCCGACGGCCAGCTCCTCTTCGTGGACCGCAAGAAGGACATGATCAAGACAGGCGGAGAGAACGTCCCGTCCATCAAGGTCGAGGAGGTCCTCCTGCGTCACCCCGCCGTGCTTCAGGTCGCGGTGGTGGGTCTGCCGCACTCACGCTGGGCGGAGGCGGTGACGGGCTTCGTCGTGCTCAAGCCCGGCGTTTCCGCCACGGAGGCGGAGATCAACGCCCACTGCCGCCAGCACCTGGGTGGGTTTGAAGTGCCCAAGGCCATCGTCCTGCTCCCGGCCATGCCGCAGACCAGCACGGGCAAGGCCCAGAAGTTCGTGCTCCGTCAGCAGTACGCCCGGCACTACGATGCGGGGCGTGACGACCCACAGACCCCCTGAGTCCGCCGCGCCGAAGAAGACCGTCCTGCCTGGAGTCGCACTGGGCTTCGCCATCACGAGCCTGTGCGTGGTCTTCCTGTGGCCCGTGGGCCTCGTGCTGGCCATCATGGCGATGGTGAAGACAGGCAAGCCGGAGCATGCCGGGCGCAGGGGGCTCGCCATCGCGGCCCTCATCGTGGCGGGACTGGGGCCCTTCGTCATTGGCATCGTGGCCGCCATCACCATCCCCAACTTCATCAGGTTCCAGGCGCGCTCGAAGCAGGCGGAGTGCAAGGTCAACCTGAAGGCGGTCTTCACCGCGGCGAGGGTGAGCATGGTGGACGAGCAGCCCCTGGTCAGCCTCGATGCGATGGGCATCGAGCCGGGACCGCGCAATCGCTATGCCTACCTGCTGCGGATGCCGGAGGAAGTCATCCCCGTGGGGGCGGCCTTCCCCGCGATCGATCCGGCTGAAATCCAGGCGGCCCTGGCTCAGGCGGGCGTGGAGCCCGGCGTGGAGGGGACGTGTCCCGACTGCGTCGTGACGGCCGCGTGCGTGGGCAACGTGGACAACGATGACACGCTGGACGTGTGGAGCATCTCCACCGTCAATCGCACGGCCGCCAACGGTGAAACCATCGAGCTGGGCACCCCGTACAACCACGTGAACGACGTCCGGCAATAGCAGTCCCGGAGTAGGGTCCTGGGTTCCCTCCTTCCCCAGGTATCCATGGTCCTCCGGCGATTCCTATCCCTCGTCGCGTTCGCCACGTCTTCGCTCGTGGCGAACGCAGCCCACGCGAACACCGTCTACGGCTTCTGGCAGGGCTCGGGAGGACAGAGCCCCTCCAGTCCGGGCAACCGGGTGTTCCTGCTGGATTCACAGACGTCCAGCAACCCGGTGACGTTCACGCTGACGTCGTCCGCGGATGCCTGGCTGTACCTGCTGGATGCGAACGGCACCATCCTCGCGCAGGACAACAACGGCGGTGGCGGCACGAACTCGCGCCTGGTCGTCACGCTGGCCCCGGGCAGCTACCAGCTCGTCGCCGCGACCGCGCTGTCGGGCCAGAGCGCCGAGTTCACCCTGGCGTCGGACTCCGGGGTGCTGCGCCATCCCAAGGCGCTGGAGGTCCGGCCCACGAGCCGCTTCAGCTGGATCTACGACGATCACGGCACCGGCGCGACGAACGACATCGCCGTCTGGCGCCCGGACCTCTCCCAGACGCCGGGCTTCTTCTCGCTGGGCGACGTGGCCATGCCGAACCGGGGACAGGCGCCCGCGACGACGTTCGTGGTTCGCGGCGAGGGGGACCTGCTCGCGCGTCCGTCCAACTACAACTGGATCTGGGACGACTCCGGCTCCGGTGGAACGCACGACGTCTCCTTCTGGGAGCCGGTCGCGCCCGCGGGCTACACCTGCCTGGGTCATGTCGCGGTGCTGGGCTACTCCAAGCCCTCCACGGACCTCATCCGCTGCGTGCGGAGCGAATACGTGCTGCCCGCCAATCCCGCCTGGGTGTGGGACGACAGGGGCTCCGGCGCGGACGACGACATCGGCGTGTGGCAGGCGGCGGCGCGCGACCACCGCGGCCTGCCCGCGTCCACCTTCATCTCCCGCCCCAGCCACGGCGACACGGGCGGCAACCGCTACTGGGTCCTCAACAAGAGCGCCACGTCCAACGCGGAGCTGCGGGGGCTGCCCGTGGATGCACAGGCGGTGGCGGCGTTCGCGCCGCGAGTGTGGCTGCATCCGGACGAGGCCTACTTCCCGTCCTCCACGCAGTTCCACCTGGCCAACGTCCACGAGGAGAACGGCCACCTGGTGACGAACCAGGCGCTGGGTTGTGACTCCTGCACGGATCCGCAGTTCCTGGACGGCCAGCGTCCCAATCAGACGCCGGTGCCCGTCTACGCGCAGGTCATCACTCGCACCCAGGGCGGTCTGCCGACGAACGTGACGGACGTGCTGTATTGGAGTTTCTACCCCTACAACAATGGCAAGCGCGTGTGCATTGGCTGGTATTCGCCCTGGGGCTGCGTGGGCGGCTACTCCACCTTCGGAAACCACGTGGGGGACTGGGAGCACCTCACCGTGCGCTTCATCGACGGGCGCCCCGCGCAGGTCTACCTGAGCCAGCACGCGAACGGGCAGACCTTCACCTTCGGCGACAAGGCCGTGTTCCTCACCGGCTGGCATCCGGAGGTGTTCTCCGCCAATGGCTCGCATGGCCTCTATCCGGACGCCGCGCGGCACATCTACGAAACCATCTTCAACGGCGACTTCCTGGCGGACGACACCGGCGCCGGGCTCGCGTGGGACACCTGGAACAACGTGGTGGTCATTCCCTGGCAGCCGGCGGGGACGTACACGGGGTCGCTCGCCTGGATGAACCTCACGGCGTACTGGGGCAACCCCGAGTCCGGCTGCGACAATCCGACCGGCTACTGCGTGAACAGCGGCGGCCCCTCGCCGCTGCGCAACCGGTCGGTGTACCAGCCGGACTACATGACCCTGGAGTAGTCCTAGCGTCTGCCCAGGAGGCCGAAGGGCTTCCACTCCAGGATCTTCAGGTCGAACCCCGCCTGGCGCTTCTCGGCGATCCAATCCTCGAGGGCGCTCAGGGCGGAGGCCTCGTCATCGAAGTCCTGGCGCTCGTCGTCGCGGGTGACCAGCGTGGTGCCGTCCACGATGGCCGACGTGTACTCGTTCTTCGGTCCGCCGTACTTAGCGAACTCCCGTTCGAGCGGGCCCCGGCCGGGAACCACGGTCGTGACGCGCAGGAAGTCTCCTTCGTAGCGGGCCTCCAGCCGCCGCACCTCCTGTGCGGCGGCGTCGGAGGTCTCGAAGGCGAAGCGGAACGTGCGCATCGACCCGTTGTTGAGTCCCGCGTGGAACTGCACGACGGCGCCGAAGCGTTCGATCTCAATGAAGAGGTCGCCCCGCTTGCGCCAGAAGGTGACGCGCTCCGAAGCCCGCTGCTTCACGTCGAGCTCCGGGGGCGTCCCCTGTCCGAGGAACTGCTTCCCGTCGAAGATGTGCAGGGACAGGCTGCTTGGACGCATCAGCCACACCTCGCCTGTCTTGCGCTGGGCGTAGACGACGTCCCTCGCGCGCGCGTTCTTCGACGCCTGGGCCGCGATGCCTGCGATGTCCAGGCCTTCGAGCTCCTCGGCGGTGGGTTCATCCGGCTCGCGGACCTGCTGGGGCTGGAGCGTGTCCGTGAAGACGGGCTCGCCCTCGTGGATGCGCTTGAACAAGGCGTTGTGGTGGATCTCCCCCAGATCGAGGTTCCACAGCTCGGGGCGCAGGAAGGTGGACGCGAGCGAGGCGGCCTCCTCGCCGGGGCGGCCGTTCGCCAGGTGCAGCTCGGTGTGGGTCTCGCCGTAGCAGGTGACGTCGTGATCGTTCTCGTCGAGGAAGCGCGTGGTGAGGTCACCCGCCACGACGAGGCTGTCGTCGTTGTAGATGCCCTGGATGGCGTCCCGGACCACGAGGTCGCCGAGCACCAGGAAGTTCCCAGACGTCTGGAGCCCCCATGCCGTGCAACGGCCCACGACCACCACCGTCGAATCCGGTCCGCAGTCCTCCAGCACGCCCGCCACCTCCAGGTCCCCGAGGACGACGAGGGGCGCGGTGACACGCAGCAAGCCGGCGGCCCGCGCGTTGCCCGTGATGACCCGGACCTCGGAGAGGGTCCCTTCGAGCACCGAGTCCTCGGGCGCCAGCAGCTCGCGCATCACCAGGGCCGCGAAGCCGATGGGCGACAGGGGGCCGGGACATAGCGCCTCCGCGACCTGGGACGGAGACCGCTGCGCGTCCTTCCGAAAGACAGCGGCGAGGTCCGAGACCGAAGGCTCACCGTGATGGGAGAGCGCTTCGAGGACGGCGCCTTCGAGCCGGGCGCGCACGGCCTCCGCGCGGGAGACGAACTCATTCTGGCACAGGCTCATGGCCGCGCATGCTACCCAGGTGCCCGGCCGGATGCCGCGCGAGAAGTTGCTTCGGTGAGTTCTCGCGACAGGGCGTGGCGGTGCACGGCCTTCGCTGTTTTCATGCGGGGCTCTGGCCGTTTGTAACCGGGCGAGGCGGGTACGTCCGGGCCCCGTGATGGGCCCGGCCGCGGTTCCTCCGCTGCGGCCTACTGGCAGATGGTTTCGGCCGAACACACGCACTGCCCACCGCCCGCGCCGCCACACTGGCGGAAGCACGAGCAGTCTTCGTTCATGCAGATGTTGGAGCAGAGGCCAATGGCCTCGGAGTTGGTGGGCATCAGCGCCCCGACGGCGCCACCAGCCACGACGCCCATCATGAACACGAACTTCGCGATTCCCTTGCGCATGTACGACCTCCCGGGTTGAACGGCCCGTCCATTCTAGAGACGAGTCCTCGATTGGACGAGCCTCGACACCCAGGGCCGGGAGCTGGTGCCTACGCCCCTTCGATGACGCCTCCCCGTCTCATCGGAGGAGTGCCTTCCCGACCTCACACCCATCCCCAAGGTCAGTGGCTCCCGAGGAGCTGTTTCTCGACCTTCCCCCGGGCCGGTGAGGGAGGTGCATGCAATGAAGGCATTCAAGGCGGTACTGCTGGGAACGCTCGTGTCGGCGCTGCTCGTTGGCGCGGGGTGCAAGACCGCGAAAAGTGAGGGGATCGGCACGGGTGGCTCCGGAACGATGGAGCCAGGAATCGGAGGCAGGACGAACGTCGGAAGCTCCAAGGAAACGGAGGGATCCGAGACGGGCTCTGGCAACGTTGGCGGATCAGGTGCAGGGACGAACCAGGGGACGGGTGGTTCCAGCACGGGCGGCAGCTCCACCACCGGAGGTACCTCTAGCGGAGGTGGTACGAGCAGCGGCTCAAGCACTGGCAGCTCGGGTGATTGTGGCCCCGGTGGGAGTGGTTCGAGCTCAGGCGGCTCGGGCTCGGGTGGCTCGGGCTCGGGTGGCTCGGGCTCGGGTGGAGGCGACATGAGCCGCTGACCCTGACGCGCCGGGGACGCGCGATTCGCGTCCTGGGCTCTCATGTGGGTTGAGGGCATTGCCATGGGGCCAGGCGTCCGTGTGATGCCTGAATCCCTGGCGTGCGCGGCTGCCTGCCTCCTTCTGACCGGTCCCGGACGCATCTAACGCTTCCCCGGGACACCTCCCGTGCGTATCACTGGCCTTCGTGCGCACGCCCACCGACCGTTACCTGCCACCTCCCGCTGATGCTTCCTCCTCCACGATGCTCCCTCGCGGGCGGGTGGTGGTCATCGCGCCCACGCGCGCCGCGTGCGAGACCATCGAGCTGGCGCTCGGGCTGGAGCTGCGCACGTACCTGGGAGAGCACCACGGCGAGCACCTCCTCGCGCTGGCTCGGAGCGGGCAGGGGTTCGGCATCGTCGCGGGCACCGGCACGGGCAAGACGCTCGCCATCCGCCCCATCGCGGAGGAGCTCACGGGCCGGCGGCCCCTTCGGGTGGCGGTGGTCAACCGCGAGCGGGAGGCCACCGCGGAGACGCCGCTCGCGGACGTGGCCATCGTCACCACCGGCATCGCGCGGCGCTGGTTCCAGGGCGGCGCCATCCGGCGTGAGGACACGCTCATCGTGGATGAGATCCACCAGACCTCCGCGGAGCTGGAGCTGTGCCTGGCCCTGGGCAAGCGCGTGGGCAGCCGCTTCATCTGGCTGTCCGCCACGGTGGACCCGGCCTTCTACGCGCGCTACCTGGACAGCGCGGACGTGCTCCAGGTGTCCACCTTCGATCCGGGCAAGGCGGCCCAGGTGGAGGTCGAGCGCCGCAAGCCGCTGTCCTTCCTCGACGACGCCTTCCTCCAGGACGTGCAGCGGCAGGGGCGCGGCGTAGGCGTGTTCCTGGCCACGCGCGCCGGAGTGGAGGAGGCGGCGGCCCACGTGCGCGCCCGCTCATCCGATGTCCATGCGGCGCACTACCACGGCGGCGAGCCGCTGCGCGCCATCCGCCCCTTCCTGGAGGGCACGGCGCCCCGGCCGTTCGTGCTCACGATGACGGCGGCGGGGCAGAGCGCGCTCAACGTGCCCGGACTGGACACCGTCGTCATCGACGACCTGCGCTTCACGAACGTGGTGGAGGGCGGCCGCAACGTCCTCACCCGCGTGCACCTGGGCAACAACGAGCTGCTGCAGATGGCTGGGCGCGTGCACGGGCGCGTGGCGGGCGGGCGCGTCTTCATCCTCAGCGACCGGCTGATCCACTTCGCCTCGCTGCGGCCCACCGAGCCCGAGTTCCAGCTCGCGGGCGAGCCGGAGCGGGTGGCGCTCACCGCGGCGGCGCTGGGCGTGCGGGCGGATGAGCTGGACCTGCCCGTGCCGTTGGACCGCGCCGCCTATCGGAGGGCGCTCGCGAAGCTGGAGGCGCGCGGCATCGTGGACGCGGACGGGCGATTGTCCGCCTATGGCCGGGCGGTGGAGGCCCTGCCCGTGGAGCGTCCGTGGGCGGAGCTCATCGTCAACGCGGAGGACGCGCTGCTGCCGTTCCTCGCGGTGTGCAGCGCGGTGGAGTCCCTGCACCGGATGACGCGCGAGGAGCGGAATCTGGAAGAGGTGCTCGTGCAGGGCAGTGACCACCTGACCGCGTACAACCTGTACGCCGAGGCCTTCCGGGTGGCGGGCACGGTGGGGGAGGTGCAGGGGCTGCCGCGCCACGTCTTCGACCCGGAGAAGCTCGCGGCGTGGGCGGAGGGGAGAGGCGTGTTGGTGAAGGCCCTGGAGGACGCGGCGCTCGCGATGGCGAGCGTGTACCGGAGCGTGGGGCTGGCGCTGCCCGCGCGCATGCCCTTCGCGAGCTCCAGCATCCACCATCGCTTCTGTGACCTGCTCGCGCGCTTCATGCCCTTCGACCTGGTCATCGACGAGCGCACGGCCTGGGGTGAGCTCACACGCGTGTCGAAGACGAGCGTGTGCGGCAACCTGGGCGCGGTGGCGGGCACGCTGCGCTACTTCGCCGACCGCAACGGCGAGTCGCAGGGCGCCATCGAAGGCACCCAGCTGCCCCAGTCGCTGCTGCGCCGCTACGCCCAACGTCACGCGGTGGCGCCCGTGTATGACGTGCGCTTCCGCTCGGTCGTGCTCGTCAAGCGGCTGGACTACTTCGGCTTCACGCTGGAGCAGGAAGTGGACGTGCTGCGCGCCTGGGGGCCGGAGCTGGCCACGGCGGCCCGGCACGCGCTCGCGGAGGCACTGGCGCGGGGCGAGGCGCCGCATCCCGCGGTGGACCGGCACCGGGTCGCCATCGCCGAGGTGCGCGAGCTGTGGCGGCGCTCGGGAGGAATGACCGCGCCGCTCGGGTTCCCGGAGCTCACCGCGCTCTACGAGGCGCAGCTCGATGGCGTGGACACGCTCGATGACTTCCGGGAGCGCCCGCTGCGGCTGGACCTGGACGCGCTCGTGCCGCCCGCGACGCGCCGGGCACTCCTGGCGCTCCCGGACAACGTGGAGGTCCGCGAGCAGGCGGTGCCGCTGGAGTACGACGTGGAGGAGCTGTCGGACGGGGCCCTGCGGGGCGTGGTGCGGCTGCACCTGCCGGAGAAGCTCGCCCGCACCCTGGTGGAAGAGGAGCTGCCGGTGCTCGACCGCTCCCGGCGCTTCAGCGTGGCTCGTGGCCGGCGGGGTGTGCTCCAGGCCCGCTCGCTCCTGGAGCTCCAGGAGCTGCTTGACCGACCCTGGATGCCAGACGAAATCGCCGAGGCCACCCGCGAGCGTCGGCCCCAGGTGCAGGACCCGGAGCGTGGGGGCAACCGGGGCCATCATCATGGCAAGGGCTCAACGTACGGAGGAAGGCGGGGAGGCGGCAGGCGGAGGCGCTGACCTGGCGCACGGGCCCGGGTTGCTCACCACGCGGAGCGGTCCATCCAGGCCTGGAGTGCGCGCACGATGTCCTCCGGCGCGTCTTCCGGCGCATGGTGCCCCGCGCGACGGAGTGGGACGATTTCGAGGGACCGGAGATTGGCTCGTGCCCACTCAATGATGCTCGGAGCGTTGAGCCCCGTGTCGCCGAACGTCAGCAGGAGCACCGGCTTCACGGACGGCTGCGCGAGCCACGCGTCATAGCGTTTGATGACCGCGGCGACGTCGGCGGGCTCACCATCGATTGGAATCTCCCGAGGCCACTGCAGCACCGGGCGCCGCGACGCCGCGTCTGGATAGGGGGCCTGGTAGACGGCCCGATCACCCTCCGCGAGGCCACGCTGGACCCCATTCGCGAAGGACTTCTCGAGGAACGCGTTCTGTTCGAGCACGAGCTGCTCACCGACCCCTGGCGTGCGCAGGGCGCGGAACAGCTGCTCGCCCTGGGGAGGCCAGTCGCTCCAGCGCATGGGGCGGAGGAACGTCTCGAACACGGCTACGCCCCGCACGCGGTCCGGATGCCGCCGCGCCCAATCCAGGGCCAGCACACCGCCCCAGTCGTAGCCAACGAGCACCACGTCCCGCAGGTCGAGCGCGTCGAACCACGCATCGAGGTACCTCGCGTGGTCCGCGAACCGGTAGGGGATGTCCGGCTTGCCCGAATCCCCCATGCCGATGAGGTCGGGCGCGAGGCAACGGCCCCGGCCGGCGAGCGGCGGAATGACGTTCCGCCACACGTGTGAGGACGTGGGGTTGCCGTGAAGGAACACGATGGGCGAGCCCGTCCCGGCCTCGCGGTAGGAGATGAACGAATCCAGGACCTGGACCTGGTGAACCATGGGCATGGGCGTGCTCCGGGAAGGAAGCTGCGGAGAGGTGTGGCATGCGATGAGCACGCCCGCGACGAGACAGCCGAGCAGTCTGTGCATGCACCCATGATGGGGAAGGGGACACCTCCCTGGTAGTGATGGTTCGTGAGGTCTAGGCTCACCAACCGTGAGCATTTCGATCGCCGCACTCGACCTCAACCTCCTCCTGGTGCTCCACACCGTCCTCACCGAGCGCAGCGTGGTGCGCGCGGCCGAGCGGCTCCACGTCACGCCCTCCGCCATCAGCAACAGCCTGGCGCGCCTCAGGTCCGCGTTGGGCGACCCGCTGGTCACGCGCAAGGGCCGTGGCATCGTCCCCACGCCCCGCGCGCTCGCGCTGGCCCCCGCCATCGCCCGAGGCCTGCGCGAGCTGGAGTCCGGGCTTCACGAAGCCCCCTTCGAGCCGGCCCGCTGCACGCGCACCTTCACGCTCGCCGTCGCCGATGCGGGGCAGGTCACATGGGGACCGCGAATCGCCGCCCGGATGGCTGGAGAGATGCCGAACGCGCGCCTCGCCGTGGTCGGCATCGCTTCGCTCGTGGCGCTCGGGGACCTGACCTCGTCACAGGTCGACCTGCACATCGGCCTGGCCGGACGGGGCGCGGGCCTGCACGTCGAACCGCTGCTGGACGAGCGCACCGTCCTCGTGGCCCGCGACGACCCCCCTGGACTCACGAAGCGCCTGTCGGCGCGTGCGCTCGGCGCGCTCCGTCACGTGGGGGTGGAGATGGTTCCGGGCAAGGGCTTCCGGGACCTCGTTGGCGCCGCGTACGCACGCGCGGGCATCCGCCGCGAGGTCGCCATGACGGTGCCCTCGTTCCTGACGGCGGCGGCGATCGTGGCCGCGACCGACCTCGTCGCGACGTTGCCGGGGTCACTCGTCGCGGCGCAGGGTGCGCGCCTGGGCGTTCACTGCGTCAACGCGCCGGTCCCCGCGCACACCGTCAAGATGGCCCTGTGCTGGCACGACCGCACGCATGCGGACCCGGCGGCGCGGTACTTCCGCCAGTTGGTCCGGCGTGCGGTCCTGGACGCGTGAGCATCAGAAGCTGAAGCCCACCCGCAGGATGTCCATGTTGATGTCCACGATGCGCCCGTTCCTGCGCGTATCACCCCACGGCAGGCTGTACTGGCCGCCGAGGTCCAGCTCCTTGCGCTGCTGGTTCCAGCTGTAGCCCACGGCCGCGCCGAACACCGCGGCGAGATAGAAGTTCGTGCGCGCGAACGTCTTCCGGTAGCCCAGGTCCAGGCCCAGGGTGAGCTGGCCTCCCGTCGTGCTTCGATTGGCGGGCTGCCCCTTGTCGGCGTCGGGCCGGTCCTTCTCGTTGCTCACCATGCCGCTCAGCTTGGGCTGGAGGAAGAAGCCGTCGCCCCGTGCGCGGGGCCACGGCGTCCAGGCCACGCCCGTGGAGACCGTGAGCGCCCGGCCCGTGCCGCAGTTGCCGATGTCATCCGTGCAGCGGCGGCGCGCGTACCGGGGCGTGACTTCAATGACCAGGTCGGTCTGGTCCGACAGCTGGAGGTTCGTGCCGACAGGGAGCGCCACGTGGAGCGTGCCGCCCACGAGTGGCCCCGTCAGCAGGAGGGAACCCGTCACCAGTGGCGAGATCCAGAGCGCGTGCGCGGGCCGCTCTCCCACGGTGGGCCGCGGCCCCGGCGGCTCCACGGCCTGGGCCTGGGTCGCGGTGAGGAGAAGGAGCACCGGAATCAGCATCGCCTTGTTCAACGCATGCCTCCTGCTGCGAGTGGGGACGGGCCCTTGCTGGAGCAAGGGTCGTTCCACCCGCGTGGCTGAGGCCCGCTCAGAGTGCCTTCGCGCCCGCGCACGACAAGGTTGTCAGAGCTCGCGCCCGCGGATGCCGGACACAGGTGTCACACGCGCCGTTCGGCGATCGCCGCGAGCTGCGCCGTGACGGTGCCCCAGCCTTCGTGGAAGCCCAGGTCATGGTGCATGTTTCTGTCCGCGCTGTTCTTGTGCATCACGTGGGCGTTGTAGTCGGTGCCCTGCGGATGATCCTTCAGCGTGATGATGGCGGTCATGAGCGGCATGCCGGACACGTCCGCGGGCCGCCAGCCGGCGACCATCACGTTCGTGAACACGATGCGCTCGAGCGAGTCGACGGCGAGGAAGCACGCGCTGAGGTGAGGCCCGAAGTCGCTGGTGGCCGTCTCGCTGAAGTGCGTCACCAGCGCGCCGCCGGGCCGCAGGTCCATCTCCAACACCTTGCACCGCGACGGCGCGGGCACCCACCACTGCTCGAAGCTGGCAGGGTCCGTCCAGGCCTTCCAGACGACAGCGCGCGGCGCCTTGATGATGCGCGAGATGCTCAGGTCGAGCTCGGGATTCAGGGCAGGGGACATTCGACTCACTCCTTGGGTGATGCGGCGGTGACGAACTGCTCGAGCCGGTCCGTGCGGGCTTCCCAGAGGGCCCGCTGAGCGGACAGCCACGACTCCACGGCGGCGAAGGACTTCTTCTCCAGTGCGCACGTCCGCACACGCCCTTCCTTGTGCGTGCGGATGAGCCCGCTGCCCTCCAGGAAGTGGATGTGCTTCATGAAGGACGGCAAGGCCATGTCGAAGGGCTTCGCCAGGTCGCTGATGCTGGCGGGGCCCTTTCCCAGACGCGCAATCACCGCCCGGCGGGTCGGATCCGCGAGCGCCTGGAAAATTCCATTCAGCGTTTCCGGATGCTTTTCCACGAGGCTAAGTAACGTCTTCAGACACTTAGACTTCCTTTCATAACCCCACCATCGATGGGGTGGGAATGCAGTCGCTCGGGTGGATGTGCACCTTGGACGCATGAAGCGTGAGCTCGTGCCAGAGGCCCTCTGGCAGCGCATGGAGCCGCTGCTGCCGAAGCGCCGTCGCCACCGCAAAGGAGGCCGCCCGTACGCAGATGACCGCGCGGCCCTGCGCGGCATCCTCTTCGTGCTGAAGACGGGCATCGCGTGGGAGGACCTGCCGGCGGAAGTCTTCGGCGTGAGTGGCATCACCTGCTGGCGCAGGCTCAACCAATGGGCGAAGGCGGGTGTCTTTCGCAAGCTGCAGCAGAAGCTGCTCGACGAGTTGGGCATGCGCGGCCGCATCGACTGGAGCCGTGCCTCCTTCGACTCGGGCAGTGTCCGGGCTCAAAAGGGGGGCCCGAAACGGGCAAGAATCCCACCGACAGAGGGAAGAAGGGCTCCAAGCACCATCTCGTCGTAGACCGAAAAGGGCTGCCCCTCGCCGTGCTCCTCTCGGCCGCCAACGTGCACGACATGAAGCGCGCGCTCCCCCTCGTCGATGCCATCCCTCCCGTACACACCGGGCGCCGCGGCCGGCCGCGCAGGCGTCCCAAGAAGGCGCACGGTGACAAGGGCTATGACTACGCCGTCATCCGCCGCGGGCTATGCGAGCGGCGCATCAAGCCGCGCATCGCGCGCAAAGGAGTCGAGTCGAGCCAGAAACTGGGACGCCACCGCTGGGTGGTGGAGCGCAGCCTGTCCTGGTTGCACCACCTCAAGCGCCTGCGCATCCGAGAGGAGCGCCGAGCCGACCTGCACCTGGCGCTCCTGCAGCTCGGTTGCTGCGTCGTACTTCAGCGCAGACTCCCTCGCCGGTTATGAAAGGAAGTCTTAGTGCAAGAGCTAAGTGATGAAGTGGCCTTTTGTGATAGCCGGGCCCAAACCCCTGGAGGCGCAATGTCGAACTGGAGTGCCTGGCTGTTCCCCTGCCTTGCCTTGCTGACACCTGGATGCATGCCATTGGAGGCGGACGACGTGCGGGAGCCGGAGGCTCAACAGCAGGCGCTGCCGGGCTCGGAGGTCATCGACTTCGCTTCCGCGAGCACGCAGGCGAACACGGACGCGTCGGGCAAGAGCGGCGGCATGGCCGTGCTCAAGACGAACAGCGCGAACTGCACGGTGGGCGCGTACGCGGACTGCTATGCGCAGTACATCGAGTTCAGCCCCAGCTACACGGGCTCTCTGTCCTTCAATCTCTCCAGCCTCACCCAGGCCGCGCCCACTCCGGCCCAGGTCACCCAGCTCAGCCTGCTGACGAAGTACCAGGGGCCCGGCGTCGCCGCGTCCTACTACCAGTGGCAGCTGTACAGGTTCTCCACCTCCAGCTGGGTCAGCATCGCCAACTCACAGGGGCGCGGTGACTGGGTGTGGACGCCGGCCCTGACGCTCGCGCTCCCCACCACCGAGGTCGCGTCGAACTTCGTGTCGAGCACCGGGGAGATCCGCGCGCGCATCATCAAGGGCGCGGGGACGGACGCGGCGCAGCTGGACAGCCTCCGGCTCCAGGTGGCGTGGGACATCTCCACGACGTGCACCGCTGAAACGGACGCGGCCTTCTGCGCGCGGCAGGGCACGAGCTGCGGTCAGGCGAGCGGCACCGACAACTGTGGACAGGCCCGCACGGTCGCGAGCTGTGGCGCCTGCCAGAGTCCTCAGACGTGCGGCGGTGGCGGCACTCCGAACGTCTGTGGTGAGGCTTCCTCCTGCACGGTGGCGGCCTTCCCCAAGGGCACCACCTGGATGTGGGACCTGGAGCACAACGCCATTCCCACCAACCTCAACGCCCAGGTCTACGTCGTGGACCTCTTCAATACGAGCACCGCGAAGATCCAGGAGTACAAGACCGCCGGCAAGAAGGTGGTCTGCTACTTCAGCGCGGGCTCCTATGAGGACTGGCGGGAAGACGCGAACCAGTTCCCGCAGGACACGTACTGCACCCCCGGGGAGAACTGCGCGCAGTCCGTGCACATCATGGGCGACTGGTGCACGGCCGGTGGCGGCTGTGAGTGGTGGTTGGACCACCGCAAGCAGGCGGTGCGGACGGTGATGACGTCGCGCATGCAGCTGGCGAAGAACAAGGGCTGCGACGCGGTGGAGCCGGACAACATCGACGGATATTCGCACGACGATGAAATCAGCTGCACCGACCAGGCCTGCTGGGGCCTGACGGCGGCGAACCAGCTCGACTACAACCGCTGGCTGGCCACCACCGCCCACTCCCTGTGCCTGGGCATCGCGCTCAAGAATGACGTGGACCAGGTCCCCGCGCTCGCGGACTCCTTCGACTTCGCCATCAACGAGGAGTGCCAGAGGTTCAACGAGTGCGGCGCGTACAAGACCTGGTTCACGAACAAGAACAAGGCGGTCTTCAACGCCGAGTACCGCAAGGACTCGGGCGGTGACATCACCAACTGGACGTCGTGCACGGGCACCGGGGCGACCTGCGCCTGCGGTGAGAGCGGCTTCGCCCAGGGTGACATGCGCACCCTGGTCTTCAGCACCGCGTCGGTCCGGTACGACAACCTCCAGTTCACCTGCTGGTAGCGCGGGCGGGCCGGGGCGGTCCTCCCGCCCCGGCCTTCTCCTCAGTACTGGACGGTCGCGGTGTAGGCGAAGTGGTCGGAGCCGTACTTCTCCAGGCGCTCGGCGGGACCGGTGCCGATGCCCACGCTGACGTAGATCTGATCAATGGGCACGCCGCTGACGCCCGCCGTGTTCAGGTGGTTCATCCCGGGGATGTCCTGCGACAGCGCGCGGTTGAAGTCCCCCACCAGGACGACGGGCAGCCCCCGGCCGCGCAGCTCCGCGACGACCTCGCGCACCACGGTGTTGTGCGTCCGCCAGCGGTCCTGACGCTCCGGGTGATCGCCGTTCCAGGCGCCGGAGATGTAGTGGGTGTTGATGAACGCCAGCTTCTCGCCGGTCGCCAGGTTCTTCAGCACGACCCAGTTCACGAAGCGCGACGGCGTCACGTTGGCCTCACCGCCGTGCGTGAGTCGGGAGCCGTCGCCCGTCTTCTCGAACTTGTTCTTGCGCCAGGAGATGGCGATGGAATTGCGCGCGTCCAGCCGGCCGTCACCGGGCCGGAAGTGGGCGTAGGCATCCATCGCATCGAGCTTGGAGTGGCCCTCCGCGGAGTCCACCTCCTGCCAGCCGATGATGTCCGCGAGCGGCCTCGTGTTCGCCTGCCCGTGCCACGTGTTGTGCGTCGCGACCGTGGTCGTCGTGGCGGCGAGCGCCGCCGGTGCTGGCTCCTCGGATGGAGCGGGCACGAGCCCCAGCGACAGCAGCAGGCTGAGGACGGCCGACGACAAGAGCTTGAGCATGGTTCCCTCGGAATGCGCGCCAGGGTCATTCCTGGCGCTTCCGTGGGAAGCTAGCCAAAGCAGTATTCGCTGAAAATACCGCGAAAAATGTTTCCGTCAGCCGAGGACGAAGTCCTTGGGGCGCAGCGGCTCCGGCTGGGGCTCTCCCAGCGATTCCAGCATGTTGATCTCCGCCGTGCGGGACATCGCGAGCAGGGGCAAATCGTTGGGAGCTTCTCCGAAGGGCTCCTCCAGCTCCTCGCTCAGGAGGTCCAGGCCGAAGAACGTGTAGGCGATCATGGCTGTGAGCACCGGCGCGAACCAACCCATCGACTCAGCGAGGCCGAAGGGCAGCAGCAGACAGAAGAGGTAGGCCGTGCGGTGCAGGAGCACCGTGTAGGCGAAGGGCAGGGGCGTGAGGCGGATGCGCTCGCAGGCGGTGAAGATGCTCATCATGGAGTGCACCCGTTCGTTCAAGGCGGCCCAGGTGATGTCGGTGAGGCGGTCCTCACGGAGCAGGCGGGCCAGCTCCAACTGGTGCTCGCGCAGGAGGGCATTCGGGCGGTTGCCGCTGCCCAGGACGCGCGAACGCTCGGGCTCCTCCAGGTGGCGGCCAATGGCCTCTCCGGCGTCTTGCGAGCGAAGGTGCGCGGCGAGCGCATAGGGGAAGGCGATGGTGCGGTGCACCAGTCTTCGTGCCGCCTGCCGTCCCACGACAGGCAGCTCGGCGCGTCCGTCGTCCAGCAGCGCGATGGTCGCGTGGGTGAAGGCGCGCACCTCGATGATGAGCGCGCCCCACTGCTTCCGTCCTTCCCACCACCGGTCGTAGCAAGCGTTGTTGCGGAAGCCGAGGAAGATGGAGAGCGCGATGCCGAGCAGTGACAGCGGCGCGGGCGAGGTGATGGGAAGCCGGATGTAGCCCTGCTTGAGCGTCAGGACGACCAACGTGGCGAGCGCCGCGACCCCCAACACGTGAGGAAGGACGCGCGGGAGGATGGTGCCGCGCACGACGAACAGGAGCTTGAAGAAGCCAGGGCGGGGACGGACGATCACAGGCGCGTCTCGTGCCCCAAATCCCCGACTGCCGCAAGCGGTCCTCGCTGTGACGCCGGGAATGACCCTTGTTCATCCCGGGTGCGCCGTCGCCCTAGACTGCCTCCCTCCTGGAGGCTGAATGCACCCGAAGAGACTTCACCGGTTCCCCATGTCCACGTTGCGCTCCCTGACCGTGGGTGTCGCGCTGGTGTGCGCCGCTGGCTGCTCGGACGATGAGGGCGTGGACGTTCCCAACCCACTGACCAACCCGAAGGATGGGCCCCCGGCCGGCAACCCGAACGCCGAGGCGACGTGCACCGTGCCTGCCGAGGCGGGGCTCGCGGATGTGTCCCGGCCCACCACCGTCGTCGGGACGGGGACGCCGGCCAGCTGTACCTCGGACGCCTTCGTCAATGCCGTGGCGAAGGGTGGGGTCATCACCTTCGACTGCGGCCCGGAGCCCGTCGTCATCACGCTGGACCGGACGGCGAAGGTCTTCAACGACAAGGGGCCGGAGATCGTCATCGACGGCAAGGGGCTGGTGACGCTCAGTGGCGCGGGCAAGCACCGCATCCTCTACATGAACACCTGCGACCAGGCCCAGGTGTGGACGACCTCTCACTGCCAGGACCAGGACCACCCGCGGCTGACGATCCAGAACCTCACCTTCGTGGACGCCAGCTCCAAGAGTGAGAAGGAGTACGACGGAGGCGGCGCGGTCTGGGTGCGCGGTGGGCGGGTGAAGGTCCTCAACTCCCGCTTCTTCAACAACCTGTGCGCGGACACCGGCCCGGACGTCGGAGGTGCGGCGCTGCGGGTGTTCGACCAGTACGACGACCGGCCTGTCTACGTGGTGAACACGACCTTCGGCGGCAAGGAGGGCTACGGCGGGGTCGGCTCCAACGGCGGCGGCATCAGCAGCATTGGCGTGTCGTGGACCATCATCAACAGCCTCTTCTCCCACAACCGGGCTATCGGAAACGGCGCGAATCCCGCCCAGCCGGGCACGCCGGGTGGTGGCAGCGGTGGGGCCATCTACAACGATGGCAACACGATGACGCTGTCGCTCTGTGGCACGCGAATCGAACACAACGAGGTCAACGCGCACGGCAGCGCCATCTTCTTCGTGACCAATGACCACTCGGGCGACATCCGCATCGACCGCTCGGTCATCCAGAACAACAAGGGCGGCTCCTGGTACGTGACCTATCCGCAGATCTCGAACCACTCGGACACGCCCATCCGGGTGACGAACTCCACGATTGAGTGATGGCCGCCGTGCTAATCCTATGACCGGGTGAAGTCTGCGGGTTGGTAATGGAACTTCGCTCGGGCCTTCGGCACGGTGCATCGCCAGCGAATCCGGAGTTGCTGGCGATTGGCCCACTTCTGCCATGCCTGCGTTTCGCAGAGAGGCTTGTCGCGCGTGGGGATGCGCCGCGTCCCCAGGCACTGACGAGAGATCTTGGCGCGTCCGTTGCCTTCCCGTCTGTCTCGGAGTCCCTGACGCCCACCCTCCTGGTAGAGCCTTACCGCTACCACCACCGATGGGACTGCGGAGCCCGCGCCCCTGGACGGAACGCGGGCTGGTGAGCGCTGGGGCCGGAGGGCGCCTCGGCTCAGGGCTCAGTTCCCGTGACGGGAGAGCCGGATGTATTTGTCGCTGAGACCACCCGCGATGAGCTTCCCGTCCGACTGGAAGCCGAGGCCCCCGGTCAGGTCATGGCTGTCCACGAAGCCCTCGTACATGAACCCACCGCCGCCCGCGAAGGTGGAGTCCAGAGGTCCCGTCGGGAGGAACCGCAGCAGGGCCGCGTCGTAGTTGTTCCCGCGAGAGGTGAGGCTCGTGTAGCCGCCCGCGACGATCTTCCCGTCCGCCTGGACTGCCAGCCGGGAGATGATGTTGTTGGTAGGACCGAAGCTGAGGTAGGCCTGCCCATTGCCGTTGAAGGTCGAGTCGAACGCGGTGCCGTTCGCGTTCAGCCGGAGGAGCGCCATGTAGTACTGGCTTCCCGAGGGATAGTAGGCATTGCCCCCGACCAGGATCTTGCCGTCGGTCTGCACCGCCACCGCCATGGCCTGGTCGGTGCTCCCGAACACGTCGATCTTCAGAGCGCCTCCACCTCCGAAGGACGAGTCGAGCGCCCCCGAGGCGGTGAATCGCACCAGGCCAAAGTCCGGCGACGCCCCTATCGCGTAGGTGAGCCCTACGGCCAATACCTTGCCGTCCGGCTGCAGGGCCATGTCCGTCATCGAGTCGTTGCGGCCCGAGGGGAAATCGTAGGTTGCCCGGCCTCCGACTCCGAACGTGCTGTCCAGGGCGCCCGTGCTCGTGAACCGGGCCACCACGAAGTCCAGGTTGGTGTTGTTGGAGGAAGACCCCGCCAGGAGGATCCGGCCGTCCGGCTGGATGGCCACGTCGATGGCATGGTCAAACATCACGTAATTGTAGATGACCAATCCTCCCGAACCGAACGTCGTGTCGGGAGCCCCGCTGGCCGTATAGCGGACCAAGGCGAAGTCCGTCGCCGCCCCCTGGTCTCGCGTGGACGCAATGACAATCTTCCCATCCGGTTGCAGCGCCCCACGCGCGGAACTGGCATTGCATAAGCCCGAGGCGAGCGTCGTCGTCACCAGGCCCATGCCTCCCGCGAAGGTTGTGTCGACCGTCCCATCGGCGTTGTACCGGGCGGCGTACACGCCACAGCCCGTGTTCGTCCGGAAGCTGCCGGTGACCACGATCCGATCGTCTGGCTGCACCAGGACCGAGTCGGTTCCCAGCGTCGCGCCGCTGAGCTCGTAGAGGGCGATGCCCCCCGCGCCGAACGATGGATCGAAGTCACCCGGCGGGACGAAGGAGGCCAGGGAAGGGCTGCTTCCCGCGAGATCGGCGGAAGCGCTCAGGTCCACGACACGGGACGGAGCGCCCGCATGGAGGGTCAGCGGTGCCTTCGCCGTCTCGGCGAAGGCGGTCGTCACTGGCGTGGACAAGGACAAGGCTGCCGTTGCCAGCAACGACGCGGTTCCTCTCGACATAGACACTCCATTGGGACGCCTACGGGTTATGCAGGAGCGGCGTTCGCATGGCTGTCTGGATTCACCAAAACAGTCCAAGGGCCGTGAAGCCTGCTCATTCATATTAACTTTCGAGAATTGGATTTCAAGATGATTCCTGCAGTCCCAGCTGTGCCAGTCACTCGCATCGCCTCAAGGGTCGTTCATGACTCCGTGGGTCTCAACGGAGGGCACTTGGCTGGGTGGCGATTGATGGGCGGGCTGCCGCTGTTGCTCCAGATATGAAGGGGCACGCGAAAAGCCAAGGGTTGAAAATGGGGTGCGTGCCAAAGCTGGACGCCCAGTACGCCGAGCGAATGGAAGACGTGCTGGTGCTGTACCGGCGGCCGCTGTGTCCCACGGAACCCGTCGTTTGCTTCGATGAGCGGCCCGTGCAGTTGCTGGAATGGGTACGCCCAGCATCGCCCGCCCGCTCCGGGCGTGAGGCACGTCGGGACTACGCCTACTTCCGCTGTGGCACGGCCAATCTTTTCTGCGCGGTGGAGTCCAAGGCGGGGTGGCATTTCGTGAAGGCCACACCCAATAGAAAGAGTCCAGCGTTTGCCGAAGCTCTCCAGGACATCGCCAAGAAGTACCCGGAGGCGAACACCATCCACCTGGTGCTGGACAATCTCAGTACCCACAGCCGCCAGGCATGGCAGAAGTGGGCCAATCGCCAGCAACTCCGGATTCGCTGGCGATGCACCGTGCCGAAGGCCCGAGCGAAGTTCCATTACCAACCCGCAGACTTCACCCGGTCATAGGACCAGGTGCCTGCTCTCTATCGTGCAGCTGAAAGACCGTGAGGACAGACCATGGCGAAAGATTGGGCCAGCACCCTGGTTGAACTGTTGACGTCACCTGTCTCATTGGTAACGGACGTCGTGGATGTTCTCATGGACACGCCTGTTCACGAGCGGTTCTCCAATTCCATCAAAACCGATGTTTTTCAGGATTCACACCTGCGAGACCTGGAAAGGGTCGGCACCGACCGAAAGCTCCGCCCTGGAACGATCCTCCGGGTGGGAAGAACAGGCTTTTGGCACTACGGCGTATATGTCGGTGGTGATGAAACGGTTCACTTCACCTCGGAGGAAAGTGACACCTCTGAAGACAACCGAGTCATGCGGACCAACATGTCGAAATTCCTCGGTGATGCCGAGGAATTTCAGACATTGAGATTTCCCAAAAAAGTCTGCGGGCGGCGGGTGTATAACGGGAAAGAGACCTGTGCCAGGGCCATCGAAAAAATCGGCTTGGGTGACTACTCCTTTCTCGGTAATAATTGTCAGCACTTTGCCGTCTGGTGTAAGTCCGGAGTCGCGATTTCCGGGCAGACTGTTGTTGTGAATGGAGGCGAATCAGATTCGCCCGTCTATCGCGCCAGGATTGAAGCTTCCACCTCGGCGATGGGGTTGCTGGGCTGGGTCAAAGTTCCGGACCTCATTGGGGTGTTTGGTATTGAAGTGTCAAGAACCCTCTTTGCCTCCAATTACCTGCCGTAGTTGAGAAGACGCGTGGAACGAGCCCTGTACCCTGGTGGCGCGCAAAGGGGGGCGTGCGGCCACCAGCTCATCAGGACAGTTGAGGAGCGAGGCGCCCGCAGCTGCCATCGTCGGCACACACCACCATCAGAACCTGGGGCGAGGACGTCATGGATGGCAGCCGACGTTGCTCGGCGCAGCTGGCTTTGAGTCTTCGAGTAGCGATGCCCAGGCCCGAGCCTTGCCGGCCTTCTCTGACGCAGGATGGCGCTTCAGCGCAGGCGTCGTTCCTTCGGGGCATGGCGCCATCTGTTACATTCGGCGCCATGCGTGCATGGCTGGGCTTCGTGGTCCTGTTCTGCGCCCTCGGCACTCCGGCCCTGGGCGTCACGGTGGAAAGGGTGCCCCGGCCCGCCGCGGGCTCCTGGACGGTGGACCTCACGCCGTCCCACGTCCTCACTCCAGCCGTGAGGGCGGAGGTCGACGAGATGGCCCGGTCGCTGAACGACCGCGGGCTTGGCCAGCTCATGGTGGTGATGGTGGACACCACGTCGCCCAGGCGCTCGCATGAGTTCGCGCTGGAGCTCTTCAACCGCTGGGGCATCGGTCATCCCGGAAGGGACGACGGCGCGCTGCTCTTCATCGCGTACGCGGACCGCAAGGCGGAGATCATCCTCGGAGATGGGGTCGATGAGCCCGACGACCAGGTGGCCAGCGACGTGGTGATGGCGGAGGAGATCGTGCCTGCCTTCAAGCGTGGCGACCCGAACGAGGCCGTGCGCGGGGGCGCGAAAGGCCTGAAGGAGCTCATCGAGGACTCGCGGCTCAACAACCCTGTCGCCGCCGCCGATGCCCCGAGCGCCGCCAGTGACGACGTCGAGCTCACGGACTGGGACCGGGAGGCGTTCCTGAGCACTCCACGGATACACGTGAGCACAGCGGAGGAGTCCTCCTCGTCACCGAACGTCGGCCTCTTCGCGGGCGCCGCGGGCGTGCTTGGCGCGGCGGGGCTCGCGGGCAGTGCCTGGCTCCGCCGTCGTCCGCGCAAGTGCCGGACGTGCGGCACCCTCCGGGTGCGGTTGGGCGAAGCCGAGGATGATGCCCACCTGGACGCGGGCCAGCGGTCCGAGGAGTCGCTGGGCTCCGTGGACTACGACGTCTGGTGGTGCAGTCCGTGTGAGGACGCGAGCGTCGAGCGCTACGGCCGGTTCTTCTCGGGCTTCAAGCGCTGCAAGCGGTGCAGCTACGTGACGGGCAAGCAGACCTCGCGCACGCTGCGGAGCGCGACCTACGACCACGGTGGCGAAGTGGAGGTGACGGTGCGCTGTGGGCACTGCGACTTCGTGTCCACCTCGCGCCACTCCACGCCCCGACGTACCCGGCCCTCGTCGTCGAGCTCCTCCAGTTCTTCGAGTTCCTCCCGCTCCTCGTCGTCAGGAGGTGGGCGCTCGTCGGGAGGCGGCTCCAGCGGGAGCTGGTAGGGACTCCCGGCCGCTCAGGGGCGCGGTGTCGCCCAGAGGGCGCTGTGAGCCTCCGGCGCGTCCGGGGACTCCTCCGCCGTGTAGAAGTAGGCCGCGACCGTGGCCCGGCCCCGTCCTTCAGGGCACGCCAGCGCGGCGGGGTGGCCGTGCCAGTGGGTGTCGCCGTGCGCCATCACGACCAGCCGATCGAGCACCGGAGCAATGCGGGCCTCGCACCGGGAGAGGTCGGCGTTCCATAGCTCCAGGTCGCCGCCCCATTCGGGCTCCCAGCCCGGGTTCAAGTAGTACAGCACCGTGAGCCGCCGTGTGAGCGCACGCATGCGATCTCGGTTGAAGTCGGCGTGGAGCGCCAGATGGCCCCCGCGCAGCGTGAGGTGCAGCCCGGCGCCCCGGAAGTGCGGATCCGCGATGAGTCCTTTGATGCCGGTGATCGTCTCCAGGAAGTCGAGGAACGACAAGCCCGAGAACTCCGCGAGCAGGTGCCGGAGCGCGCCGTGCACGCCCTCGAAGGCCTTGCGCTGAAGCTGTCCCAGGCGGGCCGCCTGTTCCGGATGATCGCGGCGCAGCCAGGGGGCCCCGGTCGCGCCTGGAAAGACGCCGGCCAGCTCCGTCGACAGACGCTCTCCCAGGAAGCCGTCGATGACGACGTGCGGGTGGGGCCGGGCAGCGCCGTAGGTGTCGCGATGCGCCAACCCGAGCGAGCGGAGCGCCGTCCGGCTGAGGAAGAAGCTCGGGCCCAGCAACGGGCCTTCATCGACGGTTGCGACGCTCACGGGACCTCTTCCTCGGGGGGGTGCTGGCGGCCGATGATGCCATGCGCACGAAACGCACGTCTCTTCCGGCCTCACCCGGGGGCGTCGCCTTCGGTCTCGAGGAGTGCCGCGAGGAACAACGCATACGTCAGCTCGGCGACGGGCCGACGCTCCCGCCGGGCCTGGAGGCGCAGCGCCTTGGGCAGGGAGCAGGACTGACCCCGTTCACCGTCGCGCATCTGGACATAGCCTCGCGGGGAGTAGCCCATCACCTGCCAGCCCATTTGACACAGCGCCCGGCTGAGGTCGTCGGTGAGCTGGTGATGGAGGGCGCGAGCGATGGGGACGGGGCGGAAACGCTCGCTCGACCAGCCTTCCGTGTCCTCGTGCCAGCCGCGCGCGCGCAGGTAGTTCACCTTGCGCGCAAGCGACAGTCCGCCGACGTGGCGCTCGAGCTTCATGGGACCCCTTTGGAGCGGGCGTGGAGCATCGCTCCCTTGCCTGGCGTTGCCATATTCCACACACCCACAGCGTCCCCTACAGTCCAAGATTCTCGTTCCACATCGACCGGGACGAAACGCCCCGGAGGCCCGAAGACCATGGCGACGACGACTCGCGTCCCCCAGACGATTGACGCCTACCTGGCGGCCGTATCCGATCCAGCGGCGAAGAAGACCCTGAGCGCCTTGCGCACGCAGCTACGCAAGCTGCTCCCCAAGGCCACCGAGACCATCAGCTACCAGATGCCCGCCTTCAAGGTGGACGGGGACATCGTGGTGGGCTTCGCGTACTTCAAGAACAACTGCGGCTTCTACCCCGGCAGCGGCAGCGTGGTGCCGGCGCTGAAGTCGGAGCTGGAGGGCTACACTACGTCGAAGAGCGGCGTTACCTTTCCCCCGGACGAACCGCTCCCGGCGAAGCTGGTGAAGAAGCTGGTGCAGGTGCGGCTCGCGGAGATCGCCGCGAGCGCGAAGAAGCCCGCAGCCGCGAAGAAGTCTCCCGCCAAGGGCTTCCAGGTGGGCGTGGTGCGCACGCTGCCCATGACGGCCCCCGCGCTGTGGAAGTGGCTGACGACCGGGGCGGACGCCTGGCTGGGAGCGGGCGCGACGCTGAAGCCCAAAGCCGGCACGCCCTATTCGGTCCCCAAGCGCCGCGGAGCCCCTTCCGTGAGTGGCGAGGTCCGGTCGGTGATTTCAGGCCGGCGCCTTCGCATGACCTGGCAGCCGGAAGGCTGGACGAAGCCGGCGACGTTGCAGTTCACGGTGACGCCCAAGACGAAGGGCGCCTCCCTGCTCGTGCAGATGGAGACTCTCCCGGACGCGGAGACCCGCGAGGCCATGCGCGAGCGCTGGTCGGACATCCTTGCCCGGGTTGCGTAGAGGCCACCGGGGTGGGGGATTGACGTTGCGTCCACCCACCCTGTACCTCCAAGCCCTCACCGCCGAGACGCCGCCCTGGGGGGCTGGCCGGTGGTGGAAGAGGGGACTCACATGCAGGCCGTGGCGAAGTGGGGGGCTCTCCTGGTGGTCCTGTGGTTGGGCCTGGGAGGGTGCTCGGACGCGGGGCGTCCGGGGGCTGGAGTGTCCCAGAAGCAGAGCTCACGCGCCCAGGCGCTCGCGGCGGGGCAGGCCCGGCTCCTGCGCGACATCCACGCGGGAACGGCCGGCACGACCTACGGAAAGAGCGGGGGCGAGGGCCTGCGTGTGGGCCGCACGCTCTTCTATGTCGCATCCGACCTGAGCAACGGGGGCGAGCTCTGGAAGAGCGATGGCACCCCCGAGGGCACGGTCCTGGTGAAGGACATCCGGCCGGGGCCCAACAGTTCGAACCTGGCCTACTTCGTGGAAATGGACGGCATCCTCTACTTCTCCGCCACCGACCACTCCGGCGCCGAGCTGTGGCGCAGTGACGGCACCCCGGAGGGGACCTGGCGGGTCAAGGACATCGCCCCGGGGCCCGACAGCGGCGGGCCGAGCTTCCTCTCCCGCGTGGGCCACCAGCTGTTCTTCATCCGCACAAGCGAACTGTGGAAGAGCGATGGCACCGAGGCGGGCACCGTGCTCGTGCGCTCCTTCGAGGGCTCCATCTATGACACCATCGGGGAACCCACCGTCTCGGGCGGGACGCTCTTCTTCTCCGCGAACGAGCCGGGCTACGGCTGGGAGCTCTGGAAGAGCGACGGCACTCCCGAAGGCACGGTCCTGGTGAAGGACATCCAGCCCGGCGAGGGACATTCCCAGCCCACGAACCTGAGGGATGTGAAAGGGACGCTCTTCTTCACCGCGGATGATGGCGTGCACGGCAACGAGCTGTGGAAGAGCGACGGCACGCCCGGGGGCACGGTGCTCATAACGGACGCGCGCCCCGGGGTCGGTGGCCTGTTCATCTACGATCCAGGGGTCGTGGGCGGGACGTACTACTTCGGGAGCGATGGGCTGAAGGGCGAGGGTGTCGAGCTGTGGAAGAGCGACGGGACGCCCGAGGGCACGGGGCTGCTCAAGGACATCAACGAGTGGGACAACAGCTTCCCTCAGTCCTTCATCGAGCTGAACGGGGTGACCCTCTTCATCGCCGAGGGCAAAGGGATCGGGTACGAGCTGTGGAGGACCGATGGTACGCCCGGGGGCACGGTGCTGGTGAAGGACATCTGGCCCGGGGGGTACTCCTCCTTGTCCTGGTCCTACTTCCGGGTGGTGCTGGACGGGGTCCTCTACTTCGTCGCGAATGACGGCGTGTCCGGCATCGAGCTGTGGCGGACCGATGGCACGTCCGACGGCACCTGGCGGGTGAAGGACATCAACCCGGGCTCCGAGGGAAGCGGACCCAGCAAGATGCTGATGCTGGAGGGCCGCCTTTATTTCTTCGCCTTCGACGCAGCGGTGGGCTCGGAGCTGTGGACGAGTGATGGCACCGAGGCCGGCACCGTACGGCTGACGTACCGGGGCCCCTCGACGGTCGGCTCTACTCCCCAGAGCTTCGCGGACATGGGCGGCACGGTGTTCTTCTCCGCGGATGATGGCGTGCACGGCAACGAGCTGTGGAAGAGCGACGGCACGCCCGAGGGCACGGTGCTGGTCAAGGATGTGTCACCGGGCTCGAATGCCTCGTTGCCGGTGGTGCTCACCCGGGTCGGAGAGACGCTCCTCTTCTTCGCCTACACGCCCGCCACGGGCCATGAGCTGTGGAGGAGCGACGGCTCCGCGGCCGGCACGGTGATGGTGAAGGAGATCCGCCCCGGGACGGAGGGGTGTGAATGCAGCGTGCTCGGGGTCTACCAGGGGATGCTCTATTTCCTGGCCCATGATGGCGTGTCCGGCGTGGACCTCTGGCGCAGCGACGGCACCTCCGAGGGCACGGTGAAGGTGCAGGACTGGCCCTACGGCCTGTCCAGCGGCGTCAACCCCGAGCCGGTCCAGATGGGTGGCGTCCTCTACTTCATCCGTTACACCGCGCTGTGGCGCACGGACGGGACGGACGCGGGGACGTGGATGGTGAAGCAGCTCGCCACGGATACGCGCCGTGATGCCTACCAGCTCACCGCAGTGGGGAACCGGCTCTTCTTCCGCTCGTTCGACTACAGCTACGGCTCCGAGCTGTGGACGAGCGACGGCACGCCCGAGGGGACCGCGCAGTTGAAGGACCTCTGGCCCGGCATCTATGGCTCCAAGCCCTCATCGTTCGTGGGCCTGAACGGAAGGGTCTACTTCGCCGCGAACGACGGCATGTCTGGCAACGAGCTGTGGACGAGCGATGGGACGCCCGAGGGCACGGTGAAGGTGAAGGAGCTGGTGCCGGGTTATGGCGGCACCGGGCCCATGTTGCTGACGCGCGTGGGCGGGACGCTCTACTTCGCCGCCACCGACGCTTCAGGCGCCCCCGTGCTGTGGAAGAGCGATGGCACCGAGGCGGGCACCGTGCGCGTCAAGGGACCCATGCCGGGCCTGCTGGGCACCGGAGACCCGATGTCGTTTCTCGCGCTCGAACCCGAAGGCATGTTGCTGTTCGCCGCCGCGGATGCCGCGTCCGGTGTCGAGGTGTGGAGGACGGACGGGACGGAGGCGGGCACCGTGCGAATCACGGACATTGCGCCGGGGCCAGGCTCTTCGCGCCCGCGCATGTTCACGCGCAGCGGCAACCGCATCTTCCTTTCCGCGAATGACGGCTGGACGGGCTTGGAGCCCTGGCTCATCCCCCTGCGGGCGGTGACCGGCCCCGTACCGCCGACCGTCACCTGCCCCGAGGATGTCACCGCCGAGGCCACCGGTGTCGCGGGCGCGGACGTGAGCCTGCCGGAGGCTCGGGCCTCGGACGACACCGCCCCGCCGCAGGTGACGTACAGCCCCGAGTCGGGCAGCACCTTCCCGCCAGGCGACACCCAGGTGTCGGTCACGGCGCAGGATGAGGAGGGGCTCACGGCCACGTGTACCTTCCATGTGCTCGTCCGCGACACCACCGCGCCCCAGCTGACGTGTCCGGAGGACGTCTCCGTCACCGTCGAGGACGAGGCTGGGAACACCGTGGAGTTTCCTCCCGCCATCGCCGTGGATCTCGTCACGGCCTCGCCCGTCCTGACGTACAGCCGGGCTTCGGGCAGCACCTTTCCGCCCGGGACGACGCCCGTCACCGTCACCGCCGAGGACGCCGCGGGCAACCGCGCCACGTGCGACTTCCAGGTGTCGGTGAACGTGAAGCCGTCCCCCTTCGATGCGGGGACGGAGCCGGACGCTGGCCCGCAGACGCCGGACGCGGGGACGGAGTCGGACGCGGGGACGAAGCCAGACGCGGGTGCTCCGCCCATCCCGGACCCAGGGGGCACGGGGTGCGGATGCGCGGCGGGAAGTGGTGCGCCCGTGAGCGCTGTCTGGGGGCTGCTGGGGCTCCTCGGCGCGATGGCGGCCCGGCGGCGCTCCATCTCCTGAGCGCCAGTCGAGTGGTGCGGATCTGGGATGCCCTGGCTCGTTTCGGCCGGGGCATCCCGTGCTCAGGTCGCATGGGAACCCCGGGTTCATCTACAGGCGGAACTCCTTCTCCAGCAGCTCCGCCGCGCGCGCGGCTCCAGCCTCCGCTCGCAGCTCCATCCGAAGGGCCGCGAGCCGGGTAGCAACAGCCGGGTCCTCCGTGAGCTGTAGCAGCGCGGAGCGCAATGCGTCGGGCGTGGCGTCATCCGTGTCGATCCGCCGCGCGATGCCGAGCGCGACGAGCTGGTCGGCATTGGCGAACTGGTCCGTCGCCTGAGGCACGGCAATCATGGGCACCCCGCAGTACAGGCCTTCCTGCGAGCCGCCCATGCCCGCATGGGTGATGAACGCATCGGCCTGTTCGAGCACCGCCAGCTGTGGCACCCAGCGGTGGACCTCCACGTTGTCTGGGATTGTTCCCAGGTCCTCCAGCGCCACGTGCTTGCCGATCTGCAGCACGACGTGCCAGCCGGGAAGCCCTCCAAAGGCAGCGAGGCACGCGCGGTAGAAAGCGGGCTGGCGGGTAAAGGTCGAGCCGAGCGACACCAGCAGCACCTTCCGCGCGCCTGGCGGACGCTGCCACGAGCCCTGTGCCGAGCGATCACCGAAGCACGGTCCCACGAAGGTAAAGCGCTTGCGGTCCACCCGGTCCGCCTGGGGTTGGAGCGCGCGTGGGATGAGCACCAGCCCGCGCGCAGGCTTCCCGACAAAGAGCATGGCGTCGGTCTCCGCAACGCCGCACTCCTTCAGCCAGGCGGAGTAGCGCTGGTAATGCGCCACGGCGCGCGGCTCGGTGCGCAGCATCTCCACCATTGCGGCCATGTCCTGCTCGTAGCCTTCCCAGGCGACGGAGGAGGGTGAGAGCTGGACCGCGGGGATGCCCCAGTTCTCTCCGAGGATTCGCGCCGTGGAACAGCCGATGTCGTAGAGGAAGAGATCCGGCCGGTCGTGCTCGTAGGCCGCGCGCAGCTGCGGAAGCATGGACATGGCGTCATCCAGGAACATGTCCAGCTGTCCCACCAGGTCGTCGGGCCAGCGTGTATCCGGCGCCCCTTCGCGGGGGAGCAGGGAGCGGTAGGGGCGCAGTTCCGCGCCCGTGCGGCTGATGGGCTCGGCGAAGGCCGCGTCGTTGGCGTACGTCACCCGGTGGCCTCGGGACACCAGCTCCCGGATGAGCTCCAGGCTCGGGTTGACGTGGCCATGTGCGGGGATGCTGACCATCGCGATGTGGGCACGGCGAGACATGGCACTCTCCTGGCGGAAGTCGGCGAGACGAACCGTCTCGTTTCGACAAGGTCCGCTGGAAGTGGGTGGATGTCAAGACGAGACGGTCCGTCTCGTTTGCGGTAGGCTGGCGGCCGATGGCTGACCCGAAGACCCCGGAACCGTCCCGCCGCAGTGAGCGCTCCCGCCAGGCCATCCTCACGGCCGCCGTCGAGCTCGTTGGGGAGGTGGGCTATGCGCGTTTGACGGTCGAGGCGATCGCGGCGCGCGCGGGGGTGGGCAAGCAGACCATCTACCGGTGGTGGCCCTCCAAGGGGGCGGTGGTGCTGGACGCCTTCGTGGAGCTGAGCGGCGGCAACCAGCCCGCGGCGCTGCCGGACACGGGCAACCTCAAGTCCGACCTGAGGGCGGTGCTGCGCGCCACGGTGCAAGAGCTCACGGATCCGCGCTTCGACCTGCCCTCGCGGGCGCTCACCGCCGAGTCCCAGTCGGACCCCGCGCTGGCCCAGCAGTTCGTGGAGGCCGTGCTGCGACCCCACTTGAGGGCGGTCCAGGAGCGGCTGCGCTCGGCACAGCAAGCAGGCCAGGTCGCGAAGGGGGTGGACCTGGACGTCGCGGTGGAGCTGCTCGTCGGGCCGCTCTTCCATCGGTGGCTGCTTCGCACCGCGCCCCTCACGAGCGCGTACGCAGACACCGTGGTGGACCTGGTCATCGCCGCGCTGCGGCCCCTGCCCAAGGGACGCTAGCGGGACCTGGGGCGGCCTTCCGTGCGAAGCGCTGGCGGTAGTAGCGCGTCCACAGGTTCAGTCCCACCACGCCCACCACCGTGGGCCCCAGGAAGATCGCGAGCTGAAGGCCCTCGACGCCGACGTGCCTGGCGTTCACCACCAGGGCGGCGGTGATGGTGCCGATGCCCGAGGCCACCATGGCGGCCATGTGCTGGAACCACCAGTGCATGCGGTCCTGGGGCGGCCGCATCCAGTACCAAAGGCCGGTCAGCCCGGAGAGGATGCCCACCGGCGCGAAGCCCCACAGCAGCGGGACGCCCATCCGCAGTCCGTACGCCTCGGTGAAGAGCCCCATGCACAGCAGCAGCGTGGACAGGCCCACGTCCAGCGGATGCGTGCTCGCTCCGGTGCGCGCCTTCGTCCGGATCACGCGCACCCCCATGGACGCGGAGGCCGCGCTCAGCACCGCGATGTAGATGAAGAAGAGGTCCATGGGCTGCTCGCCCGGTGCCTGGATGAAGCGCCATCCGGAGATGGCCAGCGCGGAGATGGCCGCGGAGATCATGGCGCCCACGTAGGCCCAGCCCACGCGGCGGTGCAGGGCGCCTCCCTTGCGCGCCATCAGGGGCAGCCAGAGCGTGACGAACGCGACGACTCCCGAAGCGATATGGAGCCAGCGGGCGAGCAGATAGAACGACACGGGTGCCTCCGACGTGCTGCGAGTCCGAGAAGCAAGGTACGCGTCGGCGCGTGTGCCTCCATCTGGCGGAAGTCATACGGCCCGCATGTGACTTCCGGCACATGGCCCCTGCGTCCCGGGTGGCCTAGGGTCCTCCGCCATGCCCGCGCGGTCTGCCGTGACGAAGCCCGCCACCACCCATCGCATGCTGCTCGTCGCCGGGATGCTGACCTGGGCCGTGGTCGGCTTCGCGCACGTCGAGGACCTGGCGCGTGAGCCCGCGCGATGGATGGCTCCGGACACGCTGCTGTGGGGCCTCGCGCTCCTCACCTTCGGTGGGACCTTCTGGTTCCAGACGCGGGTGCAGGGCCGGGGAGAGCTGCCGCTGCTCGTCGCGCAGACGCTCGCGGCGCTCGTCTGTCTCGCCACGGGGGAGAGCGGGCTGGACGGCGCGCTGCTCGCCATCACCGCCGGGCAGGTGCCGGAGATCCTCTCCCAGCGCAGGGCGCTGACATGGGTGGGGGCCCAGGTCCTGGGCATGCTCGTCGTGTTCGCGGTCCAGCACCCGCTTTTCCAGGCCCTGGTGCAGACGCTCCTCTACACCGGCTTCCAGGGCTTCACGTTCGGCACCTCGCTGGTGATGGTCCGGGAGGCCGAGGCCCGCCGCGAGCTGGCCCGGGTCCACGCGGAGCTCCAGGCCACCCAGGTGCTGCTCGCCACGCGTGAGCGCGAGGGCGAGCGGCTGCGCATCGCCCGCGAGCTTCACGACTCCGTGGGGCACCACCTCACCGCGCTCAGCCTCAACCTGGAGGCCGCCGCGTACACCGCGAAGGATACGGCCGCCGCCGAACACCTGCGCCGCGCGCGCGAGACCGCCCGCACGCTCCTGTCCGAGGTGCGGCGCACGGTGACGGAGCTGCGCGAGGCGCCCATGCCGCTCCTGCCTTCGCTGCGCGCGCTCGCGGAGGGAGCCCCTGGACTCTCCGTCCACCTGGACGTCCCCGGCGAGCTGGCTCTGGAGTCCACCGAAGCGGCGCACTCGCTGTTCCGCTGCGTGCAGGAGGTCCTCACCAATACGCTGCGCCACGCCGGGGCCCGCAACCTGTGGATTGTCATTGCGCCCACGGAGGACGGCGGGGTGCGGGTGCATGCGCGGGATGACGGAAGTGGCGCGGCGGGGGTGACGCCCGGCGCGGGGCTCACCGGCATGCGGGAGCGGTTCACCCGGCTGGGCGGGCGCGTGGAGTGGCGCGCGACGACGGGGCAGGGGCTGGAGTTGGAGGCGTGGCTGCCGGCCACGCAGGAGCGTGGGGTGGGGACATGAACACGGTCCGCCTGGTGCTCGCGGATGATCACGCCCTGGTGCGCCAGGGCTTGCGCAGCCTGCTGGATCTCACGCCCGACCTGCGGGTGGTGGGTGAGGCCTCGGACGGCGAGGAGGCGCTGCTCAAGGTCGCGGAGCTGAACCCGGACGTGGTGCTCCTGGACGTACGCATGCCACGCATGACGGGACTGGAGGCCCTGCGTGCGCTGCGCCTCACGGACGCGGACCGGCGCGTGGTGCTGCTCACGACCTTCGACGAGGACGCCGTCCTCATCGAGGCCCTCCGCCTGGGCGTGCAGGGCTTCCTCCTCAAGGACGTGTCCCTGGAGGAGCTGGCGGAGGCCATCCGGCGCGTCGCCTCCGGTCAGACGCTGCTGCCGCCAGGAGTCGCGGAGCGCGTGGCGCGCGGCATGGCGGAGCTGCCTCGCGACTTCCCCCACGCGGACCTGCCAGAGGGGCTCACCCGCCGCGAGGTGGAGGTGCTGCGCCTCATCGCGCGGGGGCTGAGCAACCGGGAGATCGCCGACGCGCTGGGGACGGCGGAGGGGACGGTGAAGAACCAGACCTCCAGCATCCTCTCCAAGCTGGGCGTGAGGGACCGCACCCGCGCCGTGCTCCGCGCCATGGAGCTGGGCTGCCTCTAGGCGCGGAGCGGTGGGCGGGGCACGGCGCCGAGGAGTCGGCCGGCACCACGCAGATGAAGAGATGGCCCACGGCCTCACCGTCGTGGCCTGCCCCTCGTAGGTCTTCTTGTTCGTGCTGTTGGCTGAAAATGAGGCAGCCCGCACCCACCGCCAGCAAGGGGCATGTCTGGACTTTCGAACCGCGTCCGTCGAGAGCGGCCGGTCCTGGACATGGAGTCTGTCCAACCCCAGACATCACGATGTGAGGAGGCAAGCAGCCAGGGCACGTGGAAGTCCGGTCCTGGATGGGCGGCCATTCCCGTGGGGGCATTGGGAGGGTCCGCTTGCGCCCATACCCTTTCAGGCCACATCGACCTGAAGCGAGGACCCCCGATGTCAAACCCCCGCTGCTCGTGCCGCTCTCGTTGGATCCGTCTCCCGGTCTTGGTGCTTTCGCTGCTGCTGTGCAGTGCATGTGAGGCCGTGGGCCGGATCGAGTCCCCTGAAGTGCAGGCGCTTCCCATGGAGCCTGCTTCTGCCCCCGAAGAAGATGCGCTCCCCGCGACGCCCCCCACGCTGCCTCCGACTCCCGCGGGGCTTCGGCCCGTCGCGGTCTGGGAGGGGATGTTCGTGGAGGAGTGGGGCCGCGAGCACATGCAGACCTTCCTGCCCTGGAGCAACTCACGCGACAGCTGGGACTTCTACAACCTCGCCTACGGCCTGGACGCCAACACCGCGATGTACCGGGCCACCGGGAAGCGGGCGTACCTGGACCGGGCCCTGCTCTACGTCAACAACCTGGTGGCCTCCGCCCGCGTCTCCTCGGCGCTTCCCCAAAGCCAGTTCAAGGACGGATACCTGGGCTGGTCCTCGACCCTGACGTCCCCCGCCGGGCAGGAGGTGCCGCTCTATGAGAGCTATTGCTGGCGCTACGTGACGCGCATGCTGCGCATCATCCGCGAGACTCCGGACCTCTACGGCTCCAGCAACTACCGCAGGCAGTACGACCGGCTGCTGGCGTTCACGGAGCGGAACATCTTCGACAAGTGGTTCCTGCGCGGGGCGAACGACTTCGTCTACCGCAACCGCACGCACATGGCCGCGCACTGGGCCTTCATCGCCATGGACCTGTCGCGGATGACCACCGACCCGGAGCGGAAGGCCCGCTACCTGGAGGTCTTCAGCAACATCAACCACGGCATGCCGAACTTCCCGTCCTCGCTGCGCGACAAGATCGCGCCCAACCCCGACCACCCGGCGGCCTGGTTCTGGAACGACAAGTGGGACACCAACGCCCAGCCCGGCCAGGACGTGGCGCACGCGAACAACGTGCTGGCCTTCATCGTCGAGGCCCACGACGCGGGCATGGAGTGGACGGACGCGGACATCCGCAGGTTCGTCACGACGCTCAACACCGTCATCTGGCCCTCGCCCAAGGTGTATGCGGAGTTCGTGGACGGCACCGGGCCGGGGGATGGCTGGTTCAACGACGGGCTGATGAAGCTGGGCCGTTACGACGTCAACCTCCAGCGCCGGCTGGAGCAGCACCGCGTGGGCCAGAACAGTCAGTTCTTCGCCAACGGCGCGCTCAACGTGCGGATGCTGTCCGAACAGGCTTTGCAGTAGGTGGGGGAGGGGGGCCCCGTCCTCGGACAGAGGACGGGGCGCGGTTTCGGCACTGTCAGCGGACCGTGGGGGCCGCCGGGAACATGCGGACCAGCAGGGCCGCCAGCGCGGAAGCCGTCGCCAGCAGCGTCACGCCCACCCAGCCCCAGTGGGCCAGGACCAGGCTGCCGCTCGCCGCGCCCACGGACATGCCGATGAACACGCCGGCGAACAGCAGGGCGTTGAGGCGGCTGCGTGCGGCGGGCTCGATGCCGAAGACGAGCGTCTGGTGCGCCACGAGCGTCACCTGCGCGCCCAGGTCGAAGCCAATCGCGCTGGCGCCAATCAGCCACAGCCGGTGATGGGGCTCGAGCCACGGCGCCGCGAACATCGTGGCGAAGGAGAGGACGGTCAGTCCGGCGCCCAGGCGGGTGACGACCTCCGGCCCGTAGCGATCCGCGATGCGGCCCGCCACCGGAGCGCCCAACGCCCCCGCCGCGCCCGCCAGACCGAAGGCACCCGCGGCCGCGCTCCCCAGGTGGAACGGGGCGCCATGCAGCATCACGGCGAGGGTGGACCAGAACGCGCTGAAGCCAATGGAGATGAGTCCCTGGGCCAGCGCCGCCCGGCGCAGGGCGCCATGCTTGCGCCACAGGCCCGCCAGGGAGCCGAGCAGGGCGCCGTAGGAGAGCGTGTTGGTCGGATGGAAGCGGGGCAGGCCGCGCCAGGCCGCCACGCCGACGAAGGCCACGCTGGCGGCGGCGACCATGAACATGGCGCGCCAGCCGAAGCGCTCGGCCACCACGCCGCTGATGACGCGGGACAGGAGGATGCCGAGCAGCAGGCCCGTCATCACCGTGCCCACCACCTTGCCGCGCTCATGCTCGGAGGCGAGGGTCGCGGCGGCCGGCACGATGTCCTGCGCCACGGTCGCCGTCAGGCCCACGGTGAAGCTGACCACCAGCAGCAGCTGGATGTCCGGAGCCAGTCCGCCCAGCAGCAGGGCCACGCTCAGCAGCGCGGCCTTGATGAGGATGATGCGGCGCCGGTCGAAGCGGTCACCCAGCGGCGTCAGCAGCAGGATGCCCAGCGCGTAGCCCAGCTGCGTGAGCATGGGCACCAGACCCACCGCGGTGTCGGAGGCGCCGAGCGTGGCCCCCATCACCCCCAGCATCGGCTGGCTGTAATAGATCGCCGCCACCGACAGGCCGGCGCTCGCGGCCAGCAGCAGGCGCAGACCGTGCGACAGGGAGTTGCTGGCGGCGGAGACCGGTGAGGGGTGGGCGGCGGTTCCATGTACGGCGCGAATGAAGGACATGAGGGTCACCTCGGGTGATGCGCGATGAGGTGACAGTGCACCAGAGGGGGAGGGGACGGTAGACGCCTGCTCCGTACAGCGGTTATACGCGTTGCGTATCACCATGCCCAACCTCTCGAAGCCTGCCCGTCGGCGCGGGTCGCCGCCGAAGATTCCCACGTCCGCCAGCGCCGACCGGCTGGAGCTGATGCAGACGTTCATCCGCATCGTGGACGCCGGGAGCCTGTCCTCCGCCGCCGCGCAGCTGGGCACCACGCAGCCGACGGTGAGCCGCCGGCTCCAGGCGCTGGAGCGTTCACTGGGGCTGCGGCTGCTCCAGCGCTCCACCCACGCGATGAAGCTCACCGAGGATGGGACGCGCTGCTACGAACGGGCGAAGGAGCTGCTGGCCAGCTGGGACATGTTCGAGTCCGACCTGCGCGGCGCGAGCGACGAACCCGAGGGCACCCTGCGCGTCGTGGTGCCTCACGCCTTCGGTCAGGAACTGCTGGTGGACCCGCTGACGGAATACCTGGGCCGCTACCCGCGGGTCTCCGTCGAATGGCTGCTGCATGACCGGGCCGTGGAATTCATCGCGGACGGCATCGATTGCGCGCTCCACGTCGGCGAGGTGAAGGACCCCAGCGTGGTGGCGATCCGCGTGGCGGAGGTGCCTCGCATCGTCGTGGCCGCGCCCTCGGTGCTGACAGGGGGACGCGTACCGGTGCATCCCGACGAGCTCGCGAGGCTGCCCTGGCTGTCCCTGCGCACGTTCTATCGCAACGAAATCGCGCTGACCCATGTGGCCACCGGTGAGGTCCAGCCCATCGTCTTCCAGCCACGCGTGAGCACGGACAGCCTCTACGCCATGCGCAGCGCCGCGGTGAACGGCCTGGGCGTCTGCGTGGGCTCGTCCTGGGTGCTCCGGGAGGACCTCCAGCGCGGCCGGCTCGTGCACCTGGTGCCGCGATGGCAGGCGGCGCCCCTGCCCATGTACCTGCTCTATCCCGCCGCGCGCTTCCATCCGGCGAGGCTTCGCAGGTTCGTGGAGTGGATGCGGGAGAGGATTCCGGCGGCCCTGGCGGTGGCCACTCGCGCGGGATGATGCGGCGTCTATCTGGCGGTGGGCACGAGGCCGTAGAGGGTGGTGACCTCCTGGGAGCGCGCGGCGTGCAGGGGGTCCGCCTTGTCCTTCGCCTTGGAGTGCCGTGCCGGGGTGGACTTCCGCCATGCCACCGTCAGGCCGCAGCGCTCGAACTGCTCATCGATCCACCCGGCCGGACGCAGGCCCAGCAGCACCGCCAGGTCCGAGAGGATCAGCAATCCCTCTCCCCCCGGGTTCAGCGCGGCGGGGAGCCCTTCCAGGAAGCGGCGCAGGAACTGGCTGTCCTCGTCGAACACCGCGCGGTCCACCCGGTTCTTGGGCGGCTCGGGAATCCACGGCGGGTTGCAGACGACGAGGTCCGCCTTTCCTTCCGGGAACAGGTCCGCCTCCGTCACCTGGAAGCGCTGCGAGAGGCCAAGCCGCTCCGCGTTCTCCCGTGCGCACGCCACCGCGCGGGAGTCGCAGTCCGTGGCCTGCGCGAACGCCGCTCCGCGCTGCAGCAGCAGGAAGGACAGCACGCCGGTGCCGGTGCCCACGTCGAACACGCGCTTGCCCTTCACGTCCGACACGGCCGCCAGCAGCTCCACGTAGTCCGTGCGTGTGGGCAGGTAGACGCCGTAATGCGGATGGAGCAACCCCTTCAGCCCCGGGACCTCCAGGCCCTTGCGCCGCCACTCCGCGGCCCCGAGCATGCCGAGCAGCTGCTTGAGCGGGACGACGGTGAAGTCCTCCGTGGGCTCGCCCCAGACCTGCCGGCACGCCTCCGCGACGTCCGGCGCGCGCGCGAGGTCCAGGCGGTAGCCTCGGTCCAGCGCGACGACGATGCGCGACAGCGTCGCATGCTCCAGCTGCCGCGCGCGGCGTTCGGCCCGGAATGCCTCCAGCGGTGAGCGGGCCTGCCAGGGCCGTTCGAGCCGCCGGCCCAACGCGCCCAGCAGCTGCTTCGCGTTGTGGAAGTCGCCGGAGTAGCGCAGGAACTCGCCCCGGCGGACGCGCTTGAGCGCTGTGTCGGCGCTGAGGCCGTCGTCCACGGGCGACAGGCGAGTGGGCGCGGGTTCGTCACTCTCCGAATGCCAGGTGAACGCGGCTTCGGGCGGAAACTCGAAAGGCGAGGCGGTGGGGCGGCGGGGGCGATCCATGCCCCTGGGGTAGCACGGTCAGGACTCACGGCACAGCCGGTCCACGAACTTCAGCATCGTCGGCAGGCGCGAACTCCCGTGCATCCGCCGGATGTGCTCCGCGGCGGTCGCGGTCTCCATTCCAATGGCCGTGACGAGCAGGGGCCGCAGGCTCCCTCCCCGCACGATGGGCAGCGCGGGCCCGGTGGTGACATAGGGCGTCTTGGCCACGCCGATGACGGGCACCGTGCGACAGAGCGCCTCGTACAGGCGCGCTCCCAGTCCGGGTACGTTCTCCCCCAGCCACACGTAGCCGTCCACGACGATGGCCTCCAGCGGCTCCTGCACGTCGGCGAGCACCCGCAGCAGGTGCGGCAGCTCGCGGCGGTAGAACTGACCGGGCTCGTAGGGGGCCGCGATGGGGCCCCGGTCCACCAGGTGCCCGGCCTCCTTCGCGTCCGTCCACCCGCGGAAGAGGACGCACGCGGCCACGGTGACGTCGGGGCGGTAGTCCACGTCCACGCAGGCGAGCATCCGGTTCTCCTTGGGCGACCCCAAGCTACAGCTGATCCACCGGACACTGGAGTCCTCAAATCAAGGTTGGGTATTTCTTGATTTGGAGCTTTTGCTGTTAGTGCAAATTCCTTGCCGGAGGGGTCCAGATGATGAGGCGTGCGGTGGTGTTTCAGGCGGTGTGTCTGTTGGGAGGCGCGGGGACGGCCGGGGCGGTGACGCCCACGAACGTGACGAAGGTGGCGCGGGTGACGGGCGCCACGCCAGCGGGTGAGACGTTGCCCAACCCGAACCAGACGCACACGAACTACGAGGTGTATGGCACGGACCTGGGCATCGTCTGGGACAAGGGCGGCGGTGAGGTGTTCGTCCTGTTCGGAGACACCTTCGGTGCGGGCTGGTGCGGCAACGGCGGGTGTGGCGGCGGCTGGCGCAGCAACGTGCTGGCGCGCTCGGCGGACACCACGCTGTCCAACGGCCTGTCATTCACCACGATGATCCAGGACCGCACCCGCCACGCGAAGGAGGTGCTGGCGTCCCGGAAGGTGGACAACGACGAGATGACCGTCATCCCCACCGCGGGCGTCAGCGTGGGGACGCGCCACTTCATCCACTACATGTCCGTGAAGCACTGGGGTGACCCGGGGCAGTGGACCACCAGTTACTCGGGCATCGCGTACTCGGATGACAACGGACAGAACTGGGTGAAGCACCCGTCGGCGCGCTGGGTGAACAACGCGTCCTTCACGAACCCATTCCAGATGGGCGCCTTCGTGAAGAACGGCGGCTTCGTCTACCTGTACGCCACGCCCAACGGACGCTTTGGCAACGTGCACCTGGCTCGCGTGCCGGAGGGCTCGCTGCTGGACATCAACGCGTATCGGTATTGGGACGGGAACGGCTGGTCCGCGTCCCAGGCGGCAGCGCGCCCGGTGGTCATCGGCATCGCGGGGGAGTTGTCCGTCGCCTACAACGCCGCGCTGGGCCGCTTCCTGATGACGTATCTCAACGAGCACCGGCAGGCCGTGGTGATGCGTGACGCTGGCACTCCCACCGGGCCGTGGAGCGGGGAGAAGCTGCTGGCCACCGGCGCCGCCTTCCCCGGTGTCTACAACGGCTTCATCCACCCGTGGGGCAACAGCGCCAGCGAGCTGTACTTCATCACCTCGCAGTGGACGCCCTACAACACGTTCCTGCTGCGCGCGACGCTCACGGCCGACGCGGAAGGCAACAACCTGCTGTCCGAGCCGGGCTTCGAGACGCAGGCCGCGACGCCGACGATGGCGCCCTGGTACCTGGCTGGCGCGGGTGGCATCGACCGGGCGATGGGCAACGCGCGCTCCGGCCAGGACAACGGCTACGTGCGCGCGTCCAGCGGCTGGAACGCGCTCAAGCAGAGCGTCGTGGTGCAGCCGTACACGGACTACACCCTCAAGGGCTGGCTGCGCTCCTCGTCCAACACCACCCGGGGCTACTTCGGTGCTCGCGCCGCGGGCAATGGCCCCATCCTGGGGGAGACGCAGTACGGCTCGCTGCCGTCGTGGGCGGAGCGCACCGTCACGTTCAACTCCGGCGCGAACACCGTCGTGGAGGTGTACAGCGGCGTGTGGGCGGACGCGGGCGACACCTGGGCTCAGCTGGACGACGTGAGCCTTACGCGGGGCGCGAACCTGGTGGCTCAGGGTGGCTTCGAACAGCAGTTGTCCACCACCGCGACCTCGCCCTGGTACGTGCAGGGCAATGGCGGCGTCGACCGGGGATTGGGCTTCGCGCGCACCGGCGCCAACAACGGCTTCGTGCGCAACAACACCGGCTGGAACGCCCTCAAGCAGGAGGTCGCGGTGACGCCCAACACCATCTACACGCTGACCGGTTGGGTGAAGACGTCCTCCAACCAGAATGACGGCTACTTCGGCGCGCGCATGCTCAACGGTGGCCCCGTCCTCAACGAGGTGCACCTGACGCAGCCGCTGGGCGGCTACACGCTCCAGTCCGTCACCTTCAACTCCGGCGCCAACCACAGCGTGGAGGTCTACGCCGGAACCTGGGCGAACACGGGCGATACCTGGCTGCAGGTGGACGACGTGGCCGTGGTCCGCGACTGAAGCCTCTGGATGCAGGGCACCTCCGTGCCCTGCATCAGCTGGCGCGCTTCCGGACGCTCAACCCTCGGCGGTCTGGGGCTGCTCGCCGTCCAGGCGCTCGTCGCGACACACCTGGGGGGCTTCTTCGGTGGACATCACCGAGGTCGTGGGCTCGGAGTTCACGCCGACCGTTTCGACGCAGCGGTAGTTCGCCGCACCGCAGTTCGTGTCCTCGCCGTTGACGCTGCAGGCGGTCTCGCAGAGCGGGAACCTCTGCGCGCAGACGATGCTGCACGGGGTCTCCGCGGCGAGGGCCGGCGCGGAGGTGAGCAGGAGGAGGGCAGCGGCGAACGGGGCGGGGATGCGCATGCGGAGCTCCGGGGGAGAGGGGGAGTGTGGATGCTCGCCCCGGACATGCCGCGTGGGGAATCGTGGCAATCCGCTACTCGGCGGAAGCGCGGACGAAGAGCGCCTTGCCCGTTCGAATCGTGCACTTCACGTCCGCGAACCGCCGGACATCCGTGGAGGGATCTCCGTTGAGCACCACGAGGTCGGCGTCGAAGCCCGGCTTGACGCGGCCCCTGCGCTCGGTGGCGCTCCAGCGCGCAGCGGGGGCGGAGGTCAACGATGCGAGGATCTGCATCGGGGTCAGCCCCGCGTGGGCCATGAGGACGTACTCCTGCGTCGGATCCAGGTCCGTCATGTAACCGACGTCGGTGCCGAACAGGACCTGGCCACCCGCGCTGGAGAACGCCGCGAGCTGCCGTTCGGCACCCCCCACGAGGCGGTCGCGCACGTCCGTGGGCACGTCCGCCTTGGCGAGCTCGTACCCCCAGAGCTGCAATGTCGGCACCAGGGAGACGTGGCGCGCGACCATCTGGCCGACGAGTTCCTCGCTCCACCCGGTCTTCGGTGAATCGATGGTCGTATGCACGACGACGTCGACGCCAGCCTGCACGGCCGCGCTCACGCCTTCGGGGTCGGTGGGATGCACCATGACCAGACCCCCTCGCTGGTGGGTTTCATCCGCCGCGGCGCGAGCGACGTCCTCCGCCATGCGCCGGATCTCCCCCCCTCCCTGGGGCGTGGCGACGAACAGCTTGGTCCCCTTCGCGCCGCCCTCGGCATTCGTGCGGACGACGGCGCGGGCCTCCTCCGCCGACGCGGGTTGCGGAAGCTGCGCCAGCAGCTCGGGCGGCAGGTCCCGCAGGTAGAAGGGAATGCCGTTCCGCGGATACATCGGGGACCCAACGGTGAGGATCGCCGGCCCCTGCAGCTCGCCTCGCTCGATGCGCTGGCGAAGGGCCTCGGTGTTCGTGGGGTCGGAGCCGGTGTCGACGACCGTCGTGAAGCCAAAGCGCGTGGTCATCCCGCTGAGCGGTGGCTGAAGCTCGTCGCGCGGACGGCTGACGGCTCCGGCGAACGCGGCATCCGTGAAGTGGACGTGGCTGTTCTGGAACCCCGCGGTGATCACCCCACCGCTGCATGCATCCTCGAGCCGCACTCCGGGAGGCGGAGCAACCGGCGCGGAACCCATGGCTTCGATTTTCCCGCCGCTCACGACCACCCAGGCGTTGTCCAACGGGGGCGCGTCCGGAGCCACATAGAGCCGCGTTCCCGTCAGGAGATAGCGATCCGTGGGAGCCGGACGCTGGCTGGACGCGCAGCCCGCGGTGGCCAGGGAGAGAATCAGAGTGACCCGTTTCATGTTGTTCACCTCGCTGATCCGAACCGTGCTCCCAAGCGCGGAGCCCGTCAAACGGTCGATGGATTGGACCGGCGCCTGATATGACTTCAGCCATGTCCTTGAAGCACGTCGCGCCCCTCGTCGCGCTCCTGCTGTCCGTGCCTGGCGACGCGCCCCGGGCGGCGGCTCCGGTGGCCTCCAGCTGCGCCCAGGCGCCCTTGTTCCAGCGCTACGCGCGCAACGGCATGGTGGAGTCCCTGCCTGGAAACAAGGTGCGCCTGACTGCGGTGGCGGACGTCCACAGCGCGGACTGCGGCACCCCCGACTGCTACTTCACGAAGGTGCGGGCGGTGTTCCACTTCGCGGAAGGCAAGGGCTGCCGCGTGCGCGAAGTGGAGGTCTCCACGGAGGATGGCGGCTGCATCCCGGAGGGCGACCGTGCTCCGCCGAAGCGGGAGGCCTTCTTCCCGAAGGGGCCCGCGGACGTGGCCGACCCGGCGTTGGCGCAACTCACCCTGCGCACGCGCAAGGCGGACCGCGCGCTCGTCCTCCTCCCGAAGAACCTCTTCTACTTCGAGGACGTGAAGGCGGGCGCTCCGCTCCACACGACGCTGCCCACCGGCGAGGAGGGAGAGGCCGCCTGCTGCTGGGGTGCCTCCATCGCGGAGTCGCACTTCCGCGACTGACGAAGGCAGGAAAAGATGGGCGCCACCTCGGGCCTGTCTACCCGAGCAGCCGTCCCAAGGCCTTCCGCAGCTTCCCATAGGCCTGGGCGCTCCCGCTGCATGCCAGCTTCTCATCCAGGGGCATCTCGCCCATCGTCCGTGTCTGCCCCGCGGGGATGAAGACGGGCTCCCAGTGCAGGCCCGTGCCCTTCTGCATGGGGGCGATGCTGCCCTCGATGCGTCCCTCGAAGACCTGGAGCTTCTGGCCGTCGCAATAGCAGACGCGCTGGATCACATGGGCGGCGCGCGAGGCCCCTGGGGGGATCAAGGTGCAGAGGTCTCCCTGGAGGGCATTCCAGAACGGCTTCACCAGGGGGCCCGGCAGCTGCTTGAAATGGTCGATGTAGAGCCCGCCGTGTTCCACGAAGAGGTGGACCGGTGTCCTCCTGTACGCCTCGAAGGCCTTCTCGCGGACGACGAAGTCCAGGTCGTGGGAAAGCACCTCCGGGACTTCCTGTTTCAGGAGCCGCGGAGGCGTCCTGCTGCGGTGGAAGAAGCGCTTCACGGCCTCGAACTTCTCCGCGTTCGACGTGCTGAAGTAGACGGGGGGCATCCTTCCCTCACGCATGCAATTGGTTGAGCAGCTCGGCGACGCTCGCGGACTTGTCGCTTGCATCCAGCTCGATGACGTCGATGTTCCATTCCTCGAGCAGCCGTGGCTGGACGCGGCCCGCGCCAAAGGTGACCCAATAGGACTTCAGCGGGGCGGAGGTCGGGCTCGCGCCGGTTCCTTTCCGGCTCTCCTTCCGGAGCCGATCCATCCGGTGCCAGATGTACCGGATGTTGGGGTCGCTGAAGCTGTAGCCCACGAAGAGGAACACGTTGCCCAGCAGGTCGCTGCGCAACCGTTGATCCGGCGCGGCCTCCAACCGGTGGCGGTCGAAGAACTGGCTTTCCGTCAGGACGATCGTCTCGGGGTGCGCGAGGTCGCCGTGGAACTTGATGACGCTGCAGGCGGTCGGGTCCACGGGCTTCATGAAGTCCTCGAGCCGGGTCAGCGTGAGGACCTTCCGCTTCTTGTTCCGGTCGCGCAGGGCTCTCTCGATATGGTGCTCGAAGTTCGTCGTGTAGAGGGTCCGGAAGTCACAGCCCGCGAGCGCCTGGTGCTGGATGGACGTGCGCCGTTGCTTGTCGACGTCGCGGTGGTGGAAGCGCTCCCGCATCTCTTGGATGAAGCCCATCAGCCGCTCCGGATGCTCGAGCTCGAAGTAGCCGGCGAGTTGCTGCGCGTTGCCGTGGACCTCGAAGAGCTCCGGAGGGTCGAACCCCAGGTTGCCTCCCATCCACCGCATGAGTCCGCTCCAGGTGGGCAGCCGGAGCGGCGCGGAGAAGCCCGCCCCGAGGAAGGGAATCAGCCGGTGCTCCTGATAGGCCTTCTGGAGCCGGGGCAGCGCCTTCGTGAGCGTCAGCACGGTCATGGCCCGCATCCAACTCCATCCCTGGACCCGGCACCATCACCGCCTCAACGCGCGTCTCCCACGAGCACCCACGCGGCCCACACGCTGGCGGGTTCCTGCCGCTCGCGGGCCAGGCGCCGCGCGACCGTGAGTGCCCGCGCCTTCCGCAAGGCGGGCGGCGTCTCCAAAGGCTCGCGATATGCGCGATAGAAGTCCACGAGGAACCGGGTCGTGGCCTCGTCCTCCGCGACCTTCCAGCGGGTGGCGAGGACCGCGCTGGCGCCCGCGATGAGGAAGGCCCGCGTGAAGTCCAGGCGCTCGTCGCTCAGCGCCGCTTCACCCCGGGCCGTGTCACATGCCGCCAGCGTGACGAGCGTGGCCCTCTGGAGGGGCAGGGTGGCGATCTCCGCGGGTCTCAGCCGGCCATCGTGGGCCTCGGAGGGTTCGAGCTCCAGGTCGGCGCGGGCGATGTGCACTCGCCCGCCTGGAACCCCCAGGGCGGCACGCTCTGGCATACCTGGCGGATCTTCCCCGGTAGCCTCTTAAGGATTCCTGGTTAATGCAGTTTGTCTGACTAGTATTGACATTCGTGTTTGTGTGCTCGCAATGTCCATGGCCTCGCGTCCATGACTGGGGAGCACACCATGCCGAAGTCGAAGCAACTCGCGTCCTGCCTTGCCCTCGCGCTGGCCACGGTCTCGCCAGTGGCCCTTGCCGACTCCGCGATCTACGGCGGCGGCCCGTTCTATTCCGGCGGCACCGCGGTGATGAACGACCTGCGCGGCTCGGGCTTCACCACCGTGATCCTCTGGAGCTTCCACATCGAGGACAACGGCGACCTCGTCTACAACGACATCCCGGTCGTCCGGAACGGCGCCTATATCGGCGACCCGGCCTGGCCCACGCGGCTGGCCACGCTCAAGACGGCGCCGACCTCGGTCAATCGCATCGAGGTGTCCATTGGCGCCTGGAGCGTCCCCGACTTCGAGCGCATGGCCCGGCTGGTCAACGGCACCGCCGCCGGCTGCGGCAGCACGCTCGTCTGCGGCACCGGCACCAACAGCATCCTGTACCGCAACTTCCAGGCGCTGAAGGCCGCCACCGGCGCCAACGCGGTCAACTTCGACGACGAGAGCGCCTACGACCTCGCTCCCACCACGCAGTTCGGGCAGATGCTCATTGGCCAGGGCTTCAAGATCACCTTCGCGCCCTACACCCAGCAGACCTTCTGGCGGAACCTCAAGGACAACCTCGGCGCCGCGGTCGACGGCATCTACCTGCAGGTCTACGACGGCGGCGCTGGCAACAACCCCGCGAGCTGGAACACCGCGATGGGCATGACCGTCGACCCGGGCCTGTGGTCTCGCCACGGCACCAACTGCGCCAGCGGCGACAGTCCGGCCTCGGTGCAGAGCCGGATGAGCACCTGGAAGAGCAGCGCCGGCATCAACGGCGGCTTCATGTGGCTGTATGACGACATCCAGAAGTGCGTGGCGCAGGGCACGAGCGCGCAGTACGCGGCGGCCATCAACTCGGCGGTCAGCGGCAACACCCCTCCCGTGGCCAACTTCGGCGTCACCGTGAGCGGACTCACCGCGACCTTCAGTGACGCCTCCAGCGACAGCGACGGCACCATCACCTCACGCAACTGGAGCTTTGGCGACGGCAGCGGCTCGACCGCGACGAATCCCAGCCGTGTCTATGCCAGCGCTGGCAATTACAACGTCAGCCTGACCGTGACGGACAACGGCGGCGCCAGCAATACCAAGACCCAGGCCGTCTCGGTCGGCTCGGGCTACGCCAACCTGGCGCTCAACAAACCGGCGACCGGCTCCACCGCCTGTAACAGCAGCGAAACGCCCGCCAAGGCGGTCAACGGGAGCGTCTCCGGTGGCACCACCGACAAGTTCTGCTCGTTGGTGTCGGGCGCCTGGATGCAGGTGGATCTCGGCTCGGCGCAGACGGTCAGCAGCTTCACGGTCCAGCATGCCGGCGCGGGCGGCGAAGCGAGCACCTGGAACACCCGGGCCTTCACCCTCCAGACCTCCACCAACGGCACCAGCTGGAGCACTCCGGTGACGGTGACCAACAACACCGCCAACACCTCCACCCACGCCATCAGCGCCACGTCCGCGCGCTACGTCCGGCTCAACATCACCACCCCCAGCCAGAACGGCGATCCGGCGACGCGCATCTACGAACTCGAGGTTCGCTGACCGACCCTTCCCATGCCCGGGACGGGACGGAATCTCGACAACTTGTAAAAGCTGATAAATAGGACTTCCGAGTCTTCGCAAACTCGGAGGTCCATCGATGAAGAACCCCTCGTTGTTTTCCGCCCTCGTCCTCGCCGCGCTCGCGGCGGGTTGTGGTGAAGAGCGTTCCGACGCCCCCCTCGTGGACGAGGCCCCGGTGGGCACGTCCAGCGGGGCGCTCGCGTGCACCACGCGCATCACCTACGGGGACCGGTGGATCCACCCCGGGCACCCGGAGCAGCACGACACCGCGAGCGGTCTGGTGACCTGGGACGGCAGCTGCGTCAACGAGGGCAGCAACTCCTACGCCGTGTTGTCGAACGGCTGGAAGCCGTACTTCACCGGGCCCAACGCCTGTGTGCTGGCGCTCGACACGGACTGTTCCGGCGCCACGACCTGCGCGACGCGCGTCACCTACGGTCCGGCGTGGTTGCACCCCGCGGGACACCCGGCCCAGTACGACGACGTGGGCGGCCGCGTGACGTGGGACCGGGGCTGCACCAATGCCTCTCCCAACTCGTACACGATGCTGTCGAACGACTGGTCGCCGTACTTCAGCGGTACCAACGCGTGCGGCATCTCGCTGCGCTACACGGGCTGTGGAGGGCTCTACCAGAACCCCGTGGTGCCCGTGGACTGCGCGGACCCGGGCGTCATCCATGACGGCACGCAGTACGTCGCGGCCTGCACGTCCGGGGGCGCGGCCAATGCGTTCCCGCTGCGTACGTCCAAGGACCTGGTCACCTGGACGGCCGCGGGCAACATCTTCCCCTCCGCGCGCCGGCCGACGTGGGCCACGGGAGACTACTGGGCGCCGGAGCTCCACAAGGTGGGCACGCGGTACATCGCGTACTTCACCGCGCGCCACCAGGACGGGAAGCTGTCCATCGGCGCCGCGACGGCCACCAGCGCGCTGGGGCCCTTCACGGACCTGGGCCATCCCCTGGTGCATGACGCGGGCATGGGGATGATTGACGCCACGTTCTTCTACGACACCGCGGGCGTGCCGTACCTGGTGTGGAAGGCGGATGGGAACGCGGTGGGGCAGCCCACGCCCATCTATGGCCAGACGCTGTCGGCGGATGGGCTGTCGCTCACCGGCACGCGCCGCACGCTGATGAGCAACACGCTTGGCTGGGAGGGCGGCGTCGTCGAGGCGCCGTGGGTCGTCGCGCGGGGCGGTTACTACTACCTCTTCTACAGCGGCAACTCGTACGCCAACAGCACCTACGCCGTGGGCGTGGCCCGGGCCACGAGTCCGCTGGGGCCCTACACGAAGCTGGGCAATCCCATTCTCAAGACGGGCGGCGGTTGGGTGGGGCCCGGCCACAACTCGGTGGTCACCGGACCCGGTGGGGACACGGTCATGGTCTACCACGCGTGGAACAGCGCCCACACGGCCCGGGTGATGCTCGTGGATGCCATCACGTGGCCCAACGGCTGGCCCGCGGTTCCGGAAGCTCCGTCCTCCGGTTCGCGGCCCATGCCGTAGCGAATCCTTCCAGGTGGGGGACCGGCGGCTTCCGGCCCCTACCTGACGGCGCGACCTATCACCCAGCGTCAGTGATGCGCGCCAGCAGTTCGCTCAACAGCGCGCTTTCGCCTGGGGTCAGGACGGTGAGCCGGTCCAGGGAGGCTCGCAGCGTGGTGGCCGCTGAACGGACCTCCGTATTCGCCGGAGGCGCCGTCTCGCTGGAGATGGCGGCCATGACCGTCTCTCGCGCGGCCTCGGACAGTCCGAGGTCGCGTTGCCCTTCGGGCTGGCGCAGGAGCGTGAGCACGGCGCCGTTGCACATGGACGACACGAGGCCGAGCGCCCGCTCTTCACTGACCCGCAGGCGGCCCGCGAGCGCGATGTTCCGGATGCGGCGCCGCAGGACCTCATTCCCCGTGCCGACCACGGAGGATTGCGGTGCTGGCTCCAGGTCGCTGCACATGAGCGCGAACAGCCCTGGATGGCTGAGTCCAAACGCGACGTGCATGTCCCAGCCCATCCGCAGGTCCTGAAGCGGATCCGGGTGCGGCTTGCGCGCGGCCTTCTTCGCCACGTAGCTCGTCAGCTCGTGCTCGACGACGGCCGATAGGAGCCCGTGCTTGTCGCCGAAGAGCCGGTAGAGCGTGGGTGCCTGCACGCCTGCCGCGGCGGCGACGGCACGCGTGGTCGCTGCGTCGGGTCCTCCAGAGGCGATGAGGTCCGCGGCGGCCGCCAGGATGCGCGCACGCGTATCGGGGCCCTCGGCGTCTTCGGCGGTGACCTTCTCCCGGTCCTTCATGCGCCTGACTTAACACGCGGCTTCCGGAACGTCGGTAACGAACGCTTGATAACGGCGATAGCGGCCGCTACGTTATCGTCGGTATCTCGATTTTGTTTCCGTCGATAAGGAAGAGGGACGCTCGATGATCGTCGTGACCGGAGCAACGGGGCAGCTTGGCCGCCTCATCGTGGAGAAGCTCATCGCCCGCGTCCCGGTGGACCGGGTCGCCGTCAGCGTTCGGGACGTCCAGAAGGCCCAGGACCTGGAGGCACGCGGCGTCCGGGTGCGGAGCGGGGACTTCGCGGAGCCGAAGAGCCTCGCGCATGCCTTCGAGGGCGCGACCCAGGTGCTGATGGTCTCGTCGAACGCGGCCGCGCATGGGGGCGATCCCCTGGCCCAGCATCGCTCCGCCATCGACGCCGCGCGGTCCGCCGGCGCGCGGCGCATCGTCTACACGAGCCACATGGGCGCGAGCCGTACGTCGGCGTTTCCACCGATGCTCGACCACGCGGCGACGGAGCAGATGCTTGCGGAGTCCGGTGTGGCGTGGACCTCGCTTCGCAATGGCTTCTACGCCTCGAGCGCGGCGTTCCTGCTGGAGCGGGCCCTGTCATCGGGCGTGTTCGAGGCCCCAGCGGACGGGAAGGTCTCCTGGACCACGCACGGAGACCTCGCGGAGGCGGCGGCGGTCATCCTCACGAACGAGGGGCGGTTTGACGGGCCGACGCCGCCGCTCACGGCGTCGCAGGCGCTCGACTTCGGGGAGCTGTGTGACATCGCGTCCGGCATCCTCGGACGTTCCATCCGTCGAAGCACCGTGTCGGAGGACGAGATGCGCGCGAAGCTCGTGGCGAGCGGCATGCCCGCGCCCGTGGTCGGCATCTCGCTCGGCCTCTACCGCGCGAGCCGCGACGGCGAGTTCGCGGCGGTCGACCCCACGCTGCGGCAGCTGCTCGGGCGTGAGCCGGTGAGCATGCGCGAGCTGCTCGCCGGCAAGCTGCGCTGAGGCTCAGGGCGCGGGGATGAACCGGAGCTCTCCGGGACGCAGCGGCCCCAGGTACTTCAGCCACTTCTCGTACTCGCTGTCGTACGACGCCCGGCGCACGTAGACGTCTCCGAAGTTCCCCGAGGTGGGCGTGGCGCGCAGCCACAGGTCCAGCGCGCCCGTGTCGTCCATCCGCGCCACGCCGACGTCTCCCGGCGACGGCGTTCCCGGCAACGGGGGCAGCGGCTCCACGCCGTCGTCAGGCTTCGTCTGGAGGCTCTGGATGCGGTCTCGAATCGCGTCCAGCACCCAGGGGTCCATGCCCGGCAGGGCGCGCAGGCGGGGCTCCTGGGCCTCCAGCCGCGCGCTCAGCGTGGGGAGCACCTGGGTGCGGAGGGTCTCCACGGCCCGGGCATCCCAGCCCAGGTAGCGGGTGCTGCTCTGGAGCGCCAGCTGCAACCCGCCCAGGTCCTCCAGGGTCGGCAGGTCCTGTCTCCGGGCCAGCCACGTTTCATAGAACGTGCGGAGGAACCACTCCTGGTCATACCGGATGACCGGCACCGTCCTGCCCCATTCCCAGTCCGGCGCGAGCCCCGTCTGCCCCAGGTGCCAGGTGTTGAAGCCGCCCCGCGAGTCGGCGAACTTCGCGAGCTCCGTCCAGCGGGCCTCGGCGTCGGGGCGGGACTCGATGAACTCGCGGCACCGGCGCATGTCCTCGGCCGAAGCGCGCGGATCCGCGGCCACCAGGTCGCACGCCTTGTCCGACGCGCCTCCTTCGACCGCCGCGCGCAGCGCGAGCCGCGCCTCCAGCTCCTGCCGTGCGCGGTGACGCGACGTCGACCACTCGCCCCCCATGATGGCCAGGGCGGCGGTGACGGCGCACGCGACCAGCGCCACCATGGGCAGGCCCATCCCCAGCGGGAGCGAGTCGAACGGGCGGTCCGACAGGAAGCGCCGCCAGCCGACCCAGAGGGTGAGGAGCAGGGGGAGCACCGCGAGCACGAAGGCCAGCCCGTTCAACGCCTGATGCAGCGGCGTGGCGGAGTGCCGGTACGACTCGCTGCTGAAGGCGAGGGTGAAGAAGGTGCCGACCAGCAGCGCCACGCCCAGCCCCAGCTCCACCAGCAGACACACTCCCGCTGCGACCGCGCTCATCCTCGATGCCCCCATCCGTCGCGGTCAGGGCCCCATGCTCCCGGCCGCATGTTTCAGCGTAGTCGAATCCGCGCTCGAACTCGGGTCACCCGCGACGAAATAACGTGTGAGGGCGGTGAGACACCGGCCCGTTTCCCTACCGGGAGAGGACCCATGAGCTGCATTCACTGGCGCTGGCGTGTTGCCACCACACAGCGGGATCTCGATGACGTGGCTCGCATCCGCTGGGCCGTCTTTGGCGGAGAGATGGGATTGCTGCACGCGCAGTGGTCGGTGTCGCGGCGGGAGATGACCTGCATCGACACGCTCGACACCACGGTGCACCTGCTCGTCCATGCCGGCTCGGAGGCCGTGGCGACCATGCGGGTGGCGCTGCCCAACGCGGAGGTGGCGGCGAACCTGGGCGGGACGGTGGGGCTGGAGATGGCGCAGCGGGTGGACCTCTCCAGGGTCATCCAGCCGGGCATGTCGTTCGCGGAGCCCTCGCGCTTCTGCGTGCTGCCGAAGTGGCGCCGCACGGAGGCCGTCACGTGGCTGCAGACGGCCATGTACACGGAGAGCCGGCGGCGCGGGGTGACGCACTGGATTGCGTCCGCGAACCTGGAGACGGACTCGCCCGAGGACGCGCTGCTGTCGTGGCAGGTGGCGGCCAGCCGCGGATGGCTCAGCCCTCGCTGGCGGGTGGACGTGCCCGACCCGTGGCAGGCGCCGGTGCATCCCCGCAACCGCTTCTATACGCCCGAGGAGCGGGCCAGGGCGGAGCAGGGGCAGCTGGACGGACTGCGGCTGCCCCGGTCGCCCTCGCTCTTCGCCAGCACGATGGGGGCTCGCTTCATCTCGGAGCCGCTCTACGACGCGTACTTCCAGTGGTTCACGCTGCCGCTCGTCATGGCGCTGGATGAAATCCCCGCGGACAGCCTGGCGCGCTTCCACGCGCTGGAGTTCGGTGTGAGCCCCGCCGCCTAGGCCGGGGCCGTTCCTTCCTTCCCTTCACCTTCCACACGCAACAACCGGGAGCCCGAAAGGCCCCGGACAGGAGACGTACGTGCAAACCCAGACGGAGCAGCAGACGGCAACGAATTGGCTGGCGGCGCTGGACGAAGAGGCGCGGGGGCTGGTGGCGGCGGTGGATGCGCACCCGGACGCCCGCGGCCTCCTCGACGGCACCCTCGACGTGGAGGGCTACATCCACTACCTCGTCCAGACGTATCACTACGCCCGCTGGAGCACCCCCATCCTCGCCGAGGCGGGCCACCGGCTGAACCGGCTGGGCCGGCACCCGGAGCTGGCGAAGCTGTTGATCCAGAAGGGGGAGGAGGAGCGGGGACACGACATCTGGTTGCTGACGGACCTGAAGAACCTGGGCGTCCCGGAGGCGCAGGTGGAGGCGGCGGCGCACAACCCCGCGGTGGATGCCTACACGGGGTGGAACTTCTTCACGTCGCTCTCGGGCGTGCCGACGGCGGTGCTGGGGACCGCGTACGCGCTGGAGTACCTGTCGCAGACGCGGGCGGGCGTGTGGGCGGAGCGGCTGCAGGCGGTGTCCACCATCCCCAACATCCGCAAGTCCGTCACGTTCCTGCGCAGCCACGGCGCGCTGGACGGGGGCCACGTGGCGGAGATGCAGAAGATCCTGACGCCGCTGACGGACCCGGAGGACCAGGAGGCCATCCTCTTCTCCGCCCGGGTCGCCCGGAGCGTCTACCCGCGCATCTTCCGCGAGGCCGCCACCGCCGGCCACCCCCACACGAGGTAGAGACAAACACACGCAAGCTGGGAGAGCCTCCCGTTCGAGCCCTGGCCCTACGGGAGGCGTCTACCCTTGCGTTCGAATTTCTCAGACAGGCTTGTTGAGGCGCGCGGCCTGGTAGATGAGGTCCGCGCGGCTGTCGATGCCCAGCCTGTCGAAGATGTTCCGCACGTGGGTCTTCACGGTCAGATGGGTTCGGCCAATCTCACTGGCGATCTGCTCGTTGGTCCAGTTGCGGAGCAGGAACGTCGCGATGGTGACCTGCTGGGGCGTGAGCTTGCTCTTCATCTCCGCGGGGAGCGGGATGGAGTGGGGCGTCTCGTTCAGCAGGAGGGCCCATCGCCGGGGGCCGTCAGCGGTGGGCAGCTCAACGAACCGGCACGTGCGGTTGCCATCGTCATGGTTGAGGACCCATTGGCTCTTGCCGAGCCGCGCGTCCGCGTCCATGCGAATCAAGGCGTCCAACCGCTCCTTGAGGACGAGCGGGAGCCCGGAGGAGTGGAGGTCCGAGCGGGCGAACCACCGATCCAGGAGGGCGACGGCGGAGTCGGAGCGGAGCGCCTCCTCGAAGGAAGACTCCACGATCAGGAAGGCGGAGTCGGTGCGGCGGTAGAGCTCATCGAGGAGGCTGGCACCGGTCATGAGGGTCTGGAAGTCACCGCAGTTGCGCACGGCGTTCACGAGGTGCGGGGCGAAGTTGGAGAGGACGGCGGAGTTGTGGGTGGTGAAGGCGCGTTGCCGGTTCCGGTAGAGCGCGAGGGCGGCGACCAGACCGGGGCGGACGGGGAGGAGCATGGCCATGATGTGTTCCAGGCATGGATCCAGCTCCCGGCTGCGTTGGTAGATGAGCGTTCGCTCATACTCTCCGCGGGTGAGGAGTTGCGTGTCGCGGACGGGCACGTTGGGCCGGGCGAAGATGGGGGCCCGGAGGAAGTCATGGTCAATCAGGCTGGCATACTCATCGAGGATGCGGAGCGGGTGGCCCGGAACGAACCACCGGAAGTCCGCGTTGGGCGCGACGTGCATGAGGCACAGCGCCATGGCGTCGGCCTGGACGAGCTCGAGGAAGGGGGCGCGTACGGCATCGAGGGCCTGGGGGAGGAGCAGCGTGCTGTTGAGGGCCAAGAGGGCCCGGTCCTTGATCCCGTCGGCAGTGCGATTCATGGGACTGAACATCCACCCTCCTGGGGCAACCCTGCGGGTTTGTACGTCGCGACCGCTCATCCATAGCGATGTGCTGAAAACCTGTCCCTCACCCTCAAGAGGTATTGCCCGGCCCCTTCGGTTCGGGCAGGCGCCGCCCCACCGTGGCCTCCGGGAGCCTCCTCCGCGAAGAGCAGGGGGCCGTTGGGCACACCGGACAGGATGGTCCCCCGCGTCGCTTCGCACGCTGCTGGCGCCGAAGCAGGCGGTGTTGCCCAGACCGGTGAAGTGGTCGGGCGCGTCCACCCACGGCGGGGCCCAGTGGGAGACATCCGGGCTCCTGGCCCGTGTTGGCTGACTGTGGATTGGACACGCTCACCGTGCCCAGGGTCGTGCCATCCGACCTCCAGACGTCGATGCGGCCGTGGGTGTTCGCGAAGAAGAACCGGGCGTTCCCCATGGACGTGAACGTCGAGGGAGAACCCGACAGCGTTCCGGGAGTCAGGTCGCGGACGCGGGCCGGTATTTCTTTCGCTTGGGCCTGCTGGAACGACGGGACGGCACACAGCAACGGCAGCAGGGCTATGTCAGCTCGGCGCATGTCTTCTCTGGGGCGAGGACCCAGCGAATCTTGCCACGGCCGGCTGGATCATCTCCAGAGCTGTCATTGCGCTCCAGGATGTCGCGATTGACCCCGCACCGCCCGAGGCCTCATGAAGCGGCCCCGGGCGGCGTGACGCTCACGTCACTGCATGATGGTGACGATCTGCGCCTGGCAGGTGTTCACGTCGATGATGGAGTTGATGGTGTCGACGGCGCAGATGGCGCCGCCATAGGTGCCGTAATAGACCGTCGCGGTGCAGGTCCCGGCGTTGTCGGCGATGTCCACGCGCCAGACACAGGTCTTCGAGGTGGACGGGGCCGACGGGTTGACCGTCCAGTAGTACTGCTGGGAGAACGACGGGGCCGGCGCGGGGGCGTTGATCTGGAACCCGCCCAGGGTGGCGGTGGGCACGGGATAGGGCGAGAACACGCCGTTGAACGTGCCGTTCACGGTCTGGAGGCCCAGGGAGATGGTGGCGCCGCTCTGGTTGGAGACGAAGAAGTTCTCCAGGGCCGGGCCAATGGAGGCGCCGCCCTTCACCTGGGCAATTTCAACCGCGCCCTCGCGAACGCTGACGTACTCGTCGCGCTGGGACAGGTAGTCGGGGAACCCGAGGTCGGCCGGAGCGGCAAAGGCAACCGACGGCGCGAGGGACAACAGGGAGGCGGCCAGGAAACGCTTCACGTTCCTCGTCATGGACTACTCCTGAATTGATTGTGTGGGGTTGGCCGAAGCCGAGGACTTCCTACCACTGGTCTTGATTTAACTGCAAATCAGAACGAGCAAATCAGGCTATTCCTGTGGGCGCGGACGATTGCGTCCGGACGGTGTTGCACATTGCGTTGGAGGCCCGGCTAGGGGTTTTCCACGGGTCTGCCCCTACACGCCACCTGGGTTCGGCGTGCCCCCGCTCGCCGGGTAGGCAGGCGAGCGGGGGGGGAAGACGCAATGGGCACAATCAGCCGCAGGCTTCCGTCAGCTCCCCGATGTCGTTGAGCGGCTGAGAGCAAAACGAATACGTGTTGTATTTGTAGTCAAACAACATCATACACTGGTGGGGCAGTTCTTCTCAGACGGAGCACGCATGCGCACGCTGCAGAAGTCCCTCCTGGCGGTCCTGGCTGTTGTTTCCCTTTCGCCCGCGGCGGCCCTGGCCGCGAAGCCCCAGTGCGAAGACATCTGTTATGAAAGGCCCTGCAGCATGGTCTGTGATGTCTGGGGACGCACGACCACGTGCGCCGAGAACGCGATGTTCTGGGGCTGCGTGGATGGCATTGGCGGCTCCAGCGACTCCTCCGCCCCGGCGACTCCGGAAGCGGTCCAGCAGGCCAATGCCTCCTCGCTGGTGTGCAGCGAGCAGAACCCGGCCGCTGAGCAGTCCGCCGCCGTCGAGAGCTGAGTCGCGAGCGTGAACCGGGGCGCCTGGCGATCGCGATGGATCGCCGGGCCTCCCATCAAGGCGCGCCCAGGGCCGGCGGAGTCTCTGGCCGCCGGGTGCGCCGGCGCCAGAACAAGAACACGGGCACGCCCGCGCCAAACAGCAACGTGCCCTTGAGCGCGTTGAGCGGGTTGGAGGCCGTGGAGCCCAGCAGGACGTACAGCGCCGCCGCGATGAAGAGGAGCGGGGTGATGGGATATCCGGGCACCCGGTACGCGGCGCGAGGCACCAGCCCCTGCCGTTCGCGTGCGCGGTAGACGAACAGCGTCGCGGCCGTGGCGCCGAAGATGAGCCAGTCGGCGAAGACGACGTAATCGAGCAGCTCGCCGTACGTGCCCGTGCCCGTGAGGAGGATGGCCCAGGCCGCCTGGAAGAGGATGGCGTTGGAGGGCGTGCGGTAGCGCGGGTGCAGCCGGGCCATCCACGGGAAGAACAGTCCATCCGCCGCCATGGCCTGGTAGACGCGCGGAGATACCAGGATGACGAGGTTGAGGAACCCGAAGGTGGAGAGCGCCACGCCCAGGGTGATGAACGTGCGGCCCGCGGGCCCGATGAGCTGGCCGAGCGCGTCCGCCGCCGGAGCGCTGCTCGCCGCGAGCCCCACCGCGCCGAGCGTGCGCAGGTAGGTGAGGTTCGCGAGCAGGTACACCGTCACCACGCCGATGACGCCGAGCAGCAGGGCGCGCGGCAGGTTGCGCTCGGGGTCGACCATCTCCTCGGCCACGAAGTTCGTCTGCTGCCAGCCGCCGTAGCTGAACAGCACCGGGACGAGCGCCGCCCCCAGCGCGAGCACGAGGGAGTCGGGCGCCACCGGAGCGGCCACGACCTCCACCGCGGCAGGATGGGCGCTTTCGAGCAGGAGCCCTGCGCCCACGAGCACCGCGAGCGCCAGCAGCTTGAGCACGGTGAAGACGTTCTGCGTGAGCGTCCCGGACCGCACGCCGAAGTAGTTCACCCCGGAGAGCAGGAGGATGGCGCCGACGGCGAGGGGGAAGCGGAAGCCGGGCCCCAGGCCGGTGAGCGCGAGCGTGTAGTTGGCGAAGGTGACGGCCACCGCGGCGATGGCCCCGGTGGCGATCATCAGCATCAATCCCCACGCATTGAGGAACGCGGGCAGGGGACCAAAGGCATCCCGCAGGTAGACATAGCTGCCGCCCGCCCTGGGGATGCGCTGACCCAGCTCCCCGTAGATGAAGGCGCCAATGAGCGCCACGACTCCGCCGAGCAGCCACACGGCCAGGGTGAGCGCGGGTGTGTAAACGCGCTGCGCGACGATGGCCGGGTTGAGGAAGATGCCCGACCCGATGATGCCGCCAATGACGAGCATCACCCCCGAGAACAATCCGACGCGCCGGGCGTAGCCGTCGCGGTGGGCTCCAGCTTCATCCTGTGGGGGAGAGGGGCTCATGGGCCCCCAGCATATCGGCTAGCATGGCTGCTCCCGAACATGTCCATGTTGGAAGGAGGGGCCCCTTGGCGGCTTCGGATGGCATTGACCCGGCGCTGGATGCCCTGGCGGTAGAAGGCCCCCTGTCAGGCGTGGAGAGTGCCCTGCGCGCGCTCCCCGCGGCCCAGCAGGCCCGTCGCTTCAAGCACCGCCTGATGTCCGGGGCGCGGTCCCTGGCGCCGCTGGGGGGCGTCGTCCTGTGCATCGGGATTGCTGGCACTGTCGAAGGCCCGCTGTCCGTCGTGGCGGGAGTCCTGGGGCTCGGGCTGGCGGCCGCATTGGGGATTCGCGGGATGTTCTCCACCCGCTTTCGCGTGCCCGGGCATGCTGGCGACTATCCGGGCCGCCGGCCGGAGCTGGTGGTCCGGGTGCTTCAGCGCCTCAAGGCGGACCTCGCGCCGGATACGCCTGTGCGCCTGCGGCTTCGTCCCGACCCCCGTCCCCAGGGGCCTGGTTCGAGCCTGTATGTCCTCAAGCGCATCAAGACGGCTCCGCCGGATGTGTTGGACCCGTGGCTCACGTTGGAAACGCGGCTGGCGGATGGCTCGCACCTGCGGCTGAGCGCGGTGGAGCGACGCCGGGTCCGGGTCAGCGACCGTGGACCCAACGGGCCCCGGCGGCGCACGCGGATCAAGGAAAACGATGCGCTGTTCCTGGAGGCCCGGCTGCGAGTGAAGGAGAAGCGGCACCCGCGGCTCGCGGCGCTGTCACTCGACCGGGCCCGGGCGGCCGTGCGCCTTCCTCCCGGCGCGAAGCTCCAGCGGCTGCGCATCACCGGAGAGCACCTGCGGCTCCGGATCCAGCTGGAGGAGACCTGGCGTCCCTTTGTCCCGAAGGACACGGGGGAGGAGAAGTCCTCCACCCCGGATGCATCCCGCGCGGTGACGATGATGCTGCTGAGCCTCTACCAGATGCTCCACCTCGCCCGCACGCCCGTGGCCCCCAAGGTCGTCAAGCCGCCGCGCGAGAAGCCGCCACACCCGAGATCCAGGTCGCGGCGCCGCCGGTCCGGGTGACCCCTGAAGCGGGAAGCGGCTCAGCCCACGATGGCCGTGGCTTCGATCTCCACAAGGACGCCCGGCTCGTAAAGCACCGAGACCCCGATCAGCGAGGCCGGCGCTGGCGAGATCCGCAGCTCCCTGGCGGCCTGCTCGATGCCGGCGAGGAAGTCAGGCATCGCTTCGCGCTTCCAGTCGACCACGTAGAACGTCAGCCGGACGACGTCGTCGAACGTCGCCCCGGCGGCCGCGAGGGCGATGGCGACGTTGCGGTAGGCTTGCGCCACCTGTCCGGCCAGGTCGCCGCGAGCGACCAACTGGCCCTCCGCGTCGTACGCGACCTGTCCCGCGATGTGCACCTGCCGGGTGCCGGTGGCGATGGCCACCTGCCGGTACACGTCGGGCTTCATGATTCCGTCGGGGTTGAGCAGGGTCACGGGCATGGGTGATCTCCAGGGAGAGGTGAGTGCCGGACTCGTATACCGGGCCCATTGACGAACAGCGTTCCCCTCTGCCGCGACGCGGTTGCTACAATCGAGCGCCCTCGATGAAACGCGCCCACCTGGATGAGATCTTCGCCTTCATGTCCGTCGTGGACGCGGGCAGCTTCGTGGGCGGCGGAGAGGCGCTCGGCCTGACGCGCTCGGCGGCGGGCAAGGCCTTGGCCCGGTTGGAGTCCCGCCTGGGGGTGCGCCTGCTCAATCGCACCACACGCCAGCTGAGCCTCACCGACGAGGGCCGTGTCTTTCATGAGCACTGCCTGCAGGTCCTCGCGGCCCTGGACGACGCGGAAGCGAGTGTCGGGCAGCGCACGGGGACTTCCCGAGGGTTGCTGCGGCTCACGCTGCCCGCCGCGTTCGGCAGACTGCATGTCCTTCCCTTGCTGCGGGACTATCTGCGGACCTGGCCCGAGGTGCAGGCGGAGGTGAGCTTCTCCGACCGCGTCTCGGACATCATCGAGGAGGGCTACGACCTGGCAGTGCGCATCAATGCCTCCAGCACCGATACGCGCCTGGTTTCGCGGACCGTGGCCCGATCCCCGGTGTTCGTCTGCGCGGCGCCCGCCTACCTGGAGGCGCGCGGCGAACCTGGCACGCCGGAGGATCTGGCGGAGCATGAGTGTCTGGTCTTCAGCAGCCGGACGCGACGGCAGCATTGGCACCTGCGCCAGAAGGACGGCGCCACGGTGAAGGTGGAAGGACGAAGCCGCCTGCGGCTCGACAGTGGCGAGGCGATCCGGGACGCAGCCGTCGCGGGGCTGGGCATCGCCTATCTTCCCGGCTTCCTGGTCAACGAAGACCTGGCGAGCGGACGGCTCAAGGCGCTGCTTCCGTCCTGTGAAACAGAGCACGTCCCGATCATGGCGCTCTACCCGAGCAGACGTCACCTGCCGGCGAAGGTGCGGCGCTTCATCGACCTGATGGTCGAGCAATTGAACACGCAGGCGCGCTGAGCCGACCCGCCCGCATCATTACGGCTCGATGCGGAAGGGATTGCTGAACACCTGCTCCTGGACGGTTCGTCCGTCGGAGTCGGTTCGGAGGGTGTCCACGTTGTGCGCGATGCGGTACTCGCCGGCAGGCAACTCCGCGGGGAGCCTCAGCGTGCCATGGGCCCGGGCACCGGCCTTCAGCGTGTGCAGCATGAGCTGACATGCCTCGGTCTCGTTCAGGTGCGGAGTGGCGCCCCACCCGCTGTCCTCCCTGCGCTCGAGCCGCACGGTGCAGAGGTTGTAGCCCACCTCGCGAGTGCCCTCGTTGCGCAGCTCGAGCTGGACGGTGTCGCCGGGCCGATACGCAGTGGCGTCCGTGGCGAGAGAGACCTGGACCTCCCCACAAGCCATCAGCAGCGTGGTGAGGACCATCAACGGAACTGTGAGTCGCATCTGCATCCTCCTGGGATTGAGTCCCGGCGCTGATGCAGCCGCCAGGCCATGGGCATCCCATCGTTTTCCCTAAACTGCACTCGCAGCCGTGCCGACAGGCATCTCAGTTATTTGAGAGCGGACACGAAAAAGCCCCACCTCCCCGGGTGGCACCGGAGAGGCGGGGCAGGGGGCCATCCACCTCAGTCCATCACTGACCGTCGAGTCTGCCGTCCAGGTTCCGGTCGAGCGCGATGCGCGTGCCGGAGCCTGGAGGCACCGCGGTGAAGGTCACCTCCTGGCCCAGCGTGTTCGCCAGCGCGCGCAGGGCCGTGGTGGTGAGGTTGGCGGTGCCGTCGTCCGGCTTCCACGTTCCGGCCCCGCGGTCGAAGAGGAAGCCCTTCACGCGCGTGCCGATGGCGGCCTTCGCCACCAGGTCGGCCTCATACGTGGAGCCGCCGAGGATCTTCGACACGAACGGCGCCTTCGCCCGGGCGATGAGCAGGTCGATGCGCGCTCCCACCGCGGAGGCGTTCGTCGACGTGAGCGTCACCTGCTGTCCAACGATGGGCGCCAGGTCGGAGTCCACCGCCATCATGTAGGCCTCCACCTCGCGGCGGTCGGTGTCGCTGCGGAAGCCCACCAGCGGCCCGCCGATGCTGGTGTTGGAGAAGACGATGGCGCTGAAGAAGCGGAACAGCGTGTCCACCGCGCCGTCGTGCGTGTAGCCGAAGCCGCGGATCTGGTCGCCCGTGGGGCCGGTCTCCGAGTGCTGGAAGAAGCTGCTGTCCGGGAAGCCGAACATGCCGACCTTCGTGTACATGTTGCGCACGTGGGGAATCTTCATGATCTGGCTGATTCCCTCGAAGCTGGCCTGACCGTCGGTGCCGAAGTGGCCCTGTGCGGCGTCGATGGTGTGACAGCCATTGCAGTTGAAGCCGGTGTTGGTGCCAATCGCCAGGCCGTCCACGCGGCGGCTGCCGAAGTAGAAGTCGCGGCCGGATGCCTGGGTGGACGTGAGCGAGTTGTCCAGCTTGCGGATGGGGTTGGGCGGCAGCTGCACCTGGAGCTGGTAGTTCGTGAACTGGTTCATCTCCGCCTCGGTGGGCTGATCCACGCGGCCGAGCAACCCCGGGAAGGCGACGACGAAGTTCTTGAACGACAGGGCTTCGTCATACGAACCCGAGCCGAAGAAGCCCGTCGACCGGTCCCCGCGCCAGTGCATGGCGCCCGAGGTGGACATGCCGCGCAGGGTCTGCGTCGTCATGGGCCCCTTCATCGGGTGGAAGGAGTTCTGGTTGCCGGTGCCGTTGACGTCCGAGCTCGGGTGGCCGGTGAGCAGTCGGAACGCGCCAATCTCCAGGCTGCTCGCGAGCCGCTTGTCGATGGCGTTGGTCGTCACCGCGTCATCCGGGTTGCCCAGGTCCCAGGCGAGCTCGTCCTTGTCGCCAAAGATGTGGCAGCTGGCGCAGGAGGCCTCTCCGTTGGCCGAGGAGAAGTTCGCGTCGTAGAGGAACGGGCGGCCTTGCACGACGGAGGCGGGCTCGGGGTTGAAGAGGGCCGCCGAGGCCACCTGGCTCTTCGTGGCCAGGTCGATGACCTTCACCGCGTTGTCGAAGCGGGTCATCACGTAGAGGCGGTTGCGCGTCTCGTCCAGCACCAGGCCGCTGGGGCCGCCGCCGCTCACGGGGATGTAGTTGGCGCTCGCCGTCCGGGGGTTGAAGGTGTCCGCCTCCAGCGCCGCGGTGTCGAACACGCCGACCTTGCTGGAGCTGAACGCGGCCACGTACAGCTTCGCGCCGTCGCTGGAGATGGCCATCTCCGTGGGCGTGGAGAGGCTGTGGTTCTTCGCCGTGGAGTCAAAGCCGGGGGCGCCGGCCAGCTTCGAATAGTCGATGTGCTTGTTCAGGTGGCGCGGAGACACCGTCGTCCCCTTGATGACGGTGATGCGCATCTTCGCGATGTTGCCCTGCACCGTGCTGCCGCCGAAGGTGCCGGGGCCCTCGAAGCGGGTGTGGTTGTTGGCGTCGCTGTTGGTCGCGTACAGCGCGCCCGTCCGCGGGTTGGTGGCCAGGTTGAAGACGGTGGTGCCCACGCCCGTGTAGAACGCCTTCTGCTGCAGGCCGTCCGCGTCGATGGCGAAGACGTCCTTGTCCGGCAGGTTGAAGCGCACGCCGTTGTTCCAGTTGCGGCCGAGCGTGTCCTCCCAGCGGCTGAGGGCGCTGTTCCATTTGACGATGAGGCCCGTCTCCGGCGCCTTCGCACCCTGGGCGTTCGTGGAGGGGCCGGGCAGGCCGCCCAGGAAGAGGTTGTTGCCCCACGGGAACGAGTCCGGCTGGACCAGGCACACGCCCGCGCTGCCAAAGCCGTTGCACACGCTGTCCATGTTGATGGTCGTCGTCCGGTTGCCGGACTGCGCGATGGCCGCATAGACCGTCTTCTTGTCCGGGCTGACGGCGAGGCCTCGCGGCGTGTCGCCGAAGAGCGTCAGGATGCGGACGGGCGTGCCTCCCAGCGTCGCCCCCAGGGACGCGGGGTTGAAGACCCAGATGTCCGCGCGGCCCACGCCCGGCGTGGTGAGCTGCGGGTCCCCCGCGCCGGGCACGGAGGCGATGGATGGATCCGTGCGCTGCTGGCCCCGGTGCGCGGTGGTGATGAACGCATTGCCGTTGGCGCCGGCGAACACGATGTCGCGCGGCTCGTCACCCACGAGCAGCGTGCGCACCACGTGCGGCGTGCCGCTCACGCTCACCACGCTGATGCTGTCGGACAGGTGGTTGACCACCCAGACCTCGGTGTTGTTGCGCACGGCGACGGACACGGGCTCCAGGCCCACCGGCACTTCCGCCGCGAGCGACAGGCCCGCGCTGGTGACGTTGAAGACCTCCAGGCGGTTGTCCGGCGTGTTGACGGCGAACAGCTTCGTCCCGTCCGGAGAGAGGGCCAACGGACGCACGTGAGCGCTCTCGAACTCGATGAACGAGGGCGCCTGGGCTGCGGCGGGGGATGCGGCGAACAGCGATGCGGCGGCGCACAGCAGACCGGCTCGGGTGCGCCACCGGTTCTTGCTCGGGCCCACTTGCGGGGTACGGACCATGGGGATCTCCTGGGTGAGCGTGTAAGAGCTGCGCACTCGGGATTACCAGTGAGGCCCGCGACATCGCCCCCTCCGAAGGGAGGGGATGGGGGAGGGCAATGCACGCATGGGGAGTGTGGGGATGAGACGCACTTCGGTGTTCGCTGGTTGACGTTGGAGGCGTCCCGGCCCCGGTCCCCGCCCGAGTGGCGCGTGGTCTACTTGGGCAATCAATCGGTCACAGGGGGAACGTGCCCATGGGCGATCCGCTCTCGCACCTGCTGCCGACGAAGCTCACGCCGCCGCGGACGGCGTCGGTGCTCGTGTCGCGGAGCGCGGCGCTCCGGAAGATTGAACGGGGTGTCGGCGGCACGCTCGTGCTGGTGACCGCGCCGCTGGGCTCGGGCAAGACGACGTTGCTGACGCAGTGGTACCGCGAGGTGGGCGGATCGCGGTTGCTCGCGTGGCTGTCGCTCGACGAGCGGGACAACGCGCCCGAGCGTTTCTTCTCCTATCTCGTCGGAGCCATCCGCCGCGCGGCCCCGGAGTTCGACGCGTACATCGCGAGCCAGCTGGACGCGCAGGTGGCGCCCCCGCTCGACCATGCGACGACGGTGGTGCTGCGGAGCCTGTGGAACCTGGGGCGCGAGCTCGTCGTGGTGATTGACGACTTCCACGTGCTGCGGGAGCGCTCGTTGGTGCGGGCCTTCTCGTACCTGCTGGACCACGCTCCGCCGCACGTCCACTGGATCGTCTCGTCGCGCAGCCCGCCGGAGCTGGACCTGGCGAAGCTGAAGCTCACCGAGCAGTTGGTGACGCTCGACGGCCGCGACCTGGGCCTGGACGGGGAGGCCATCCACGAGCTGGGCCAGCGCCTGTGCGGCGCCGCGCTCAATCCGGAGGACGTGGAGTACCTGCGCGCGCGCACCGAGGGCTGGGTGGCCGGCGTGAAGCTGGCACTTCTGACGGCGGGCGAGCACGCCAGCGTGAGCGATGCGCTCCGCAAGGCCGTCGGCTCCAATCACGACGTGGCGAGGTACCTGGCGGACGTGGTGCTGCGGGAGCAGACGGAGGAGGTGCACGCGTTCCTAGTGTTGAGCTCGGTGGTGGACCGGCTCAACGGGGAGCTGTGCAACGCGCTCCTGGGCATCACCCAGGGGCCGGCGCTCCTGGCGGAGCTGGAGCGGGCGCAGTTGTTCATCCAGTCGCTCGACACGCAGCAGCAGTGGTACCGCTACCACCCGCTGTTCCTCGACTTCCTGCGCACGCAGCTCGCGTGCACGTACGGCGACCGCATCCCCCGGCTGCACCGCGAGGCGAGCGCGTGGTTCGCTGAGCATGCGCTGCCGGACGAAGCGCTGACGCACGCGTTCGCCTCGGGGGACCGGGGCTGGTGCCTGGAGCTCACGGCCCGGTGCGCGGAGGAGTGGATGCGCGAGGGAGAGATTGCCTCCGTGCTCCATTGGACGGCGAAGCTGACGGCGGAGGAGACCTTCCACGCGCCGGCCATCTGCGTGGCGCGCATCGCGTGCCTCATCCTGTCCCGAGGCTTCGCGCCCGCCTCCCTGGCCCTGCAGGACGCGCAGCGCCGGCTCCAGACGGCCGCGGCGGACCCGGAGCGCGAGCGGCTGTCGCGACAACTCTCCAGGCTCGCGCTGCTGCACGCCGTCCTGTCGGACTCGGCCCCGGCGTCTGGCATCGAGCTGGAGGCAACACCGGGGGACGAGGACCCGGACGTCTTCATGGCGGGCGCGGTGCTCGCGGCGAAGGCCTACCAAGCGCTCCGGCAGAACCGGTTCGATGCGATGCGCCGGCTCGCGTCCGTCGCACGAGAGACGCTGCAGGGACTGAACAACCCCTACATGGTGGGCTACACGGACGTCCTCATCGTGCTGGCGGACCGGGCGCAGGGGCACATGAAGGACGCGTCGGACCGGTGCGAGGCGGCGTTCGAGCGCGCGAGCCGGGGACGGCGCAACCCGGTGTGGGTGAACGCGGCGACGGCGCTGGCGAACACCCGCTACGACCAGAACCGGCTGGACGAGGCCGAGGCGCTCTGCATCGAAGTCCTCCCGCTCATGTCCCAGGCCGCGGTGTTCGAGACCTTCGCGGTGGCCTACCTGGTGCTGGCCCGCATCAAGGCGATTCGAGGCAAGTACGCGGAGGCCTGGCAGCTCCTGGACTACCTGCACAGCGTGCTCGAATGCGGGCACCAGACGCGCTTCCTGGCCCATGTCTGCGGCGAGAAGATCCGCCTGTCGCTGGTGGAGCAGTCCCCCGCGAGGATGAAGGCGGTGGCGCGGGAGTTCGACCTGGGCGAGCGCATGCGCCGGGGCGAATGGAGCGAGCGGCGCTTCTACGACGAGACCTGGGAGCAGCTGGGCGTGGCGCAGGCGTGGGTGTTGATGGCGAAAGGGCGGCACGACCGGGCGCACGGGCTGCTGGAGACGCTGAGGGCCAGCGCGCATGACGCGGGCTGCGTGGCCCGGGAGACGGCGCTGCTGGCCGCGCTGGCGGTGTGCCACTGGCGAGCCGGAGACCCCGCGGCGGCGTTCGCCGCGGTGAACCGGGGGTTCGCGCTGGTGCCCCGGTTCGGCTTCAGCCGGGGCGTGTTCGACGAGACGCCCGGGTTGCAGGAAGTCATCGTCGCGGCGGCCACGCAGCGCAAGCTGAGCCACGTGCTGCCAGCCCGCTACACCGAACGGTACCAGGACCTGCTGTCCCTGGGCCCCAGCGGGCCGGCCACAATCGCGCCCCTGCCCAGCGCGCCGCTGGAGCCGCTGACCGAGCGGGAGCTCCAGATGCTCAAGCTCCTGGCGCAGGGGCTGAGCAACCAGGAGATCAGCGAGCGCTCCAACGTGGCGCTCTCCACCACGAAGTGGCACCTGCGCAACGTGTTCTCGAAGCTGGAGGTGACGACGCGCACCGCGGCGATCGTGAAGGCGCGGGAGCGGTTGGCGCGGAACCTCTAACCGCGCTCCTCCTTCACCGTCGCGGCGTTCAAGACTTCGGAAGGGTTCTTGTTGGCGGCCGCCACCGTGAGGGCGATGTCCTGGACGTGGCCCACCCTGGCGAGGAAGACGATGGCGCCCAGCAACTTCTCCGTGGGCTGAGAAACCCGGCTCAACTGCTCGAGCACGGGTTCCAGCTGGTCGCGTCCGAACTTCCGCTCGATTTCCGCGACGCGGTCCGCGTGACTGAGACCGTACTCCTGCTTCTTGCGTGGCATCCGCCCCCCTTACGCCGCGCGGGAGAGTCCCCGCCGCTCCATGAAGGCTTGCATCTCGGGCCACCGGGCGGAGAGGAGCTCGAAGTCGCCAGGGCGCACGGGCTGGAGAGCCGCGAGGCTCGCGTCGATGGCCGCCGCGTGGCTCGCCGGATCCAGGGCGTCCAGGGCGAAGGCCCGGAGGAGCTTGAGCCGGCGGGCATCCCGCCCCACCAGTGAATCCGCTTCGCCCGCCCGCGCATCCAGCGTGGACACGGCGGCGGCCGGGTTGCCATCGCGGCAGAGGAGCGCGACCTCCGGCAGCAGCGCGTAGATGGGGGGCAGGTCGCCGTTGCGCTTGCGTCCCTCCTCCACCCAGGCGCGCGCGGAGGCCAGGTCCCCCTGGGCGAAGCGCACGGTGGCGATCAGGTTGGGAATCCACCGGTACATCGCCGGGATGGAGCTCCGGAGCTTTCCGGAGCGCTCCGCCGAGCCGAAGAGCTCCAGTGCGCGCCCGGTGTCCCCCAGCGCCAACTGGCACTGACCCATCATGGCGACCGACAGCGCCCGCTGTGCCCCCTGGGTGGCGCGGCGGGCAGCCTCCTCGAACCTGCGGGAGGCTTCCTTCTCGTCCCCCGCGCTGTGGAAGGCGATTGCCTGATTGTAGGTCGTCAACCAGCGACGGATCCGCCAGTAGAAGAAGGCGAACAGCGTCAGGAAGACCGTGACGATGAACGGGATGAAGAAACGTGGCTCCCTCAAGGCCTGCCGAGCCGCATCACCGCCGCGGCTGAAATAGTTGTAGGCGACGAGGAAGATGCCGACCCAGACGAGCCATGCGACGACCCGGTGCGGCGCGACGAGTGGAAAGGGTTTGAGGTGGGGCTCTTTGGGCAGGGGCAGTTCGTTCACGGGACCTTCCACCCTAACACCCCCTGGTCCTCCGTTCAGTCACCCGACTTTCTCGCGAAGGGGGTGAGGGAAATTCCGCCCGGATTTCGTTGAGGGTCCATCACCGACACCCCAGACGGGGAGAAAGACGGACCATGAGACTCCGGATGCAGACCCACCAGTGGACGGGCGCGGCGCTCGCGCTGCTCCTGCCCGCGGCGGCGCTGGCGAACGAAACCCATGTCTACGGCATCGCCAACTTCGGCGGTGCGGGGCAGTGCAATGCCGACACGCACTCCGTGCATACGAAGACGGCGGCGGCGTTCGCCAACTACTTCAACACGCTGATCAGCTCCGGACTCTGGACGGACGTCCGCACGATCAACAACTCAAGTGCGCGCACCGACCTCTGGACCGATGCCTCGAAGGGGGCCGCGGCCGACGCGAAGGACACCCAGCTCAATGCCGGAGTGGACGACGCGGACGTCCTCTTCGTGCACACCCACGGCGGCCACAGCGAGGCGAACCTTCGCAGCTGGCTCGTGATGGGGACCAACGCGGATGCGTGCTCCGCCGTCACGGACACCCACATGAGCTTGGGCAACGGCAAGCTGAACATCGCCGTCGTGAAGGCCTGCCAGTCTGGCGACTACCAGGTCTGGAAGCAGGGTGGGTACCGGACGTCGCTCGTGACGCCCACGAGCGGCTTCAGCATGTGGAATGCCTTTCACGGCAACTCGTCGTGCGGCAACTTCGTGACGGACTACGTGAAGCGCTACGTGGCGAACTCGCGGGGCGATGGCGCGGGCGAGAACTGGATCGACGAGGCCTACGACTGGGACGACGGCTCGGACAACGTCGCGGACAACGACGACTGCCCGGTGTCCATCGTCTTCGGTGAAACCAAGGCGCAGCGCGTGGCGATGTTCGAGGCCGGCGGCTGGCGGGACCGCAAGAGCACCGGGCGCAAGGTCGCCTCCACCATCTTCTACGTGGGGGGCTGCGACCCCTCCGGCGGGCAGATTCTGCCCGAGTGATCACCGCCCCCCTCGACTTCGAACAGAAAGAACGAACCGCCATGAAAAGCCATCTCCTCATCCGATTCCTGACCGTCCTGCCGCTCGCCGCCGTGTCTGGCTGCGACGACGGTGCCTTCATGGATCCCGCCGCCGTCACCACCCAGTCCGCCCGTGCGACCGTGGGCTTCATCTTCGACTCCACGGCGATCGCCACGCCGCCCACCGGAGGAATTCCCACCGCGCTGCTTCCCAGCACCGCGTTTGGTGACGCCGCGTTGCAGGGTTCCCTGGTGGGGACGACCGAGCCCTTCACCCAGACGGACACGCTGGGCTCCCGCGCGGATCTGGAGTCCCAGTCCTGGAAGCTGGAGCGCGACCCGTCCGAAGGCCAGGTGCTGGTGCTGAACAAGGTCGCCAGTGGCCCGGAGACACCGCAGGAGCCCGCGATCCTCCAGCGCACCGCCCTGGCCCGCCTGCAGCGCTGGGGCATCCCCACGTCTGAGATTGGGGCGGTGCGGCAGGTGAAGTCGTTCACCCAGAGCGAGGACCCCGCGGGCCTCGAAGTGCCCGCGCTCCACCGCCACAAGACGTTCGTGATGCGCGCCATCAATGGCATTCGCGTGGAGGGCCACCGCGCGGTGGTCTCCCACGGGCCGGACGGCAGCTTCCAGCGCGCGCTCATCGCCTGGCCGGCCCTGGGTCGCTCGGGCCACCTGCTCCGGACGCGGCTGACGACGGCGCAGATCGAGGAGCGGGCGCGCACGGCGCTTCAGGCCGAGGGCGAGACCACGGGGCCCGTGCACCTCTCCTGGAAGTACGTGCCCACCCAGCTCGCCACGGGCGGATGGGCGCTGACGCTCAAGGTGGCCGCCAAGATGCCCTCGGTTACCAGCACGACGAGCACCGAGGAGCCCCGCGTCGTCGACGTGGACGTGAGCGCCGTCCCCTGATGCCACCCAAGCAAGCGTCCGCATTCGTCTGGCAAACGATGGCGCGTGCTCTACCGGGGTGATGTCCAGCGCCGCCTCCCATTGCCAATACTCCGCGCCACGTCAGCCAGTCAGCTGACTGCAAGGAATTGGAAAATGGGAGGCGGCCGCATGAAGAAGGCATTCACTCCGTTGGTGCTCGCGCTCGCAGTGTCACTGCTGGCGAGCTGCTCGGATTCCTCGAAGGATACCGGCTCGGTCCGCTTCGCTGTCTCCGCCAACCAGGCGCTCGCCCCAGACATCCTTTACGTCCTGGTCACCTCGAGCGGCCCGGACATCCCGCCGGTGACCGTGGAGCTGATTTCGACCCACGGCGTGTGGGGAGGAGTCATTGGCAACATCCCCGCAGGCTCTGATCGCACCTTCGTGGCCCAGGCCTTCAACTTCTCCGGCGACCTGAGCTTCGAAGGGGTCGTTACGGGAGTCACCATCAACGCGAACCAGAGCACCCTGGTCGCCATCACCCTTCAGCAGCTCGACCCTCCGCCTCCCTTCGACAATGAGGCGCCCGTCATTGACTCCCTGGTGGCTTCCTCCACCTCCGTGGCGGTGGGCGGCACCATCGCTCTGACCGCCACCGCGCATGATCCCAATCCGGGCGATACGCTCTCCTACGCCTGGAATGCGACCGCGGGTTCTTTCTCCGATACCTCGGCTGCCGCCACTTCGTGGACCGCGCCTGGCTTTACGGGCATTGCAACCCTGATCCTGACCGTGACGGACTCGCGCGGCCTGGCTTCCAGCGTCACGCTGGCGGTCAACGTCACCGCGGACGGGGAGGGGGAGGCGGAGCTGTCCCTCTCCTTCAACAGTTCGCCCGGGGTGACCGCTCTCAGTGCCAGCCCCACGTCCCTGGCCGTCGGGGAGACGACGTCTGTCTCCGCCTCGGCTTCCGACCCGGACGGTGACAGCCTCTCCTACGCCTGGAGCGCCTCCTGTGCCGGGACCTGGGCGCAGGCCTCCTCCAGTTCTGCTCAATTCACGCCTTCGGCCCTGCCCGCGGGTGCCTGCAACAACTGCAGTCTGACCGTCACCGTCACGGATGGGCGCGGCGGACAGAACACCGGCACCGTCGCGCTGTGCGTCCGCGACACGCCTCCGGCCAATCACTTTCCCCCCGTCATCATCCGCTCCTACCGCTCCGCGGACACGGCCACCTCGGGCCAGGAGTTCGCCTACGAGGTGAATGCCATCGATCCGGAGGGTTCCGCGCTCACCTTCTCCTGGGAGGCCACCGCCGGCTGGCTGGAACTGCCGCTCAGTGACCCCTTCCGCAGCCGCGTCACCTGGACGGCTCCTTCCTGTGCCAGCGCTCCTCCTTCCATCACCGTGACTGTCACCAATGCGTTCAACCTGACCGACACCCAAACCTTCACCGCGACGGGGCTGCCGGCCTGTTCGGGGAGTTGGGCCCTGACGGACTCCCTGGCGGGGCCTCGCGCCGACCAAAGGGCAGCGCTGCTGCCCAACGGCAAGGTGCTCGTCGTGGGAGGGCTCGCCTCGGATGTCGACTACCTCGCGACGGCGGAGCTGTACGACCCGGCCCTGGGGACCTGGAGCAACACAGGCTCCATGGCGGAAGGGCGTTGGCAGTTCACGGCGACATTGCTGCCCGATGGCAGGGTGCTCGCCGTCGGGGGGCTCAACTCCAGCGGCTTCCTCGCGACGGCGGAGCTGTACGACCCGGCCACGGGCACCTGGAGCCCCACCGGCACCATGGCCGAACCTCGCTCCAGCCAGACGGCGACGCTGCTCCCTGATGGCAGGGTGCTCGTCGCGGGAGGCAGTGACGTTCCCGGCGCGCCCCCGACGGCGGAGCTGTACGACCCGGCCACGGGCACGTGGAGCTACACCGGCTCCATGGCGGAGTGGCGTCGGAACCACACGGCGACGCTGCTCCCTGATGGCAGGGTGCTCGTCGCTGGGGGATTCACTACTTCAATTGGCAGCACCAGGACGGCGGAGCTGTATGACCCGGCCACGGGCACCTGGAGCAACACCGGCTCCATGACTGAAGCCCGCGCCCTCCAAACGGCGACGTTGCTGCCCGATGGCAGGGTGCTCGTCACGGGAGGCGTGGACGAGTTTGATTCCAGTCTCGCGACGGCGGAGCTGTACGACCCGGCCACGGGCACCTGGAGCCCCATTGCCCCCATGCTCGAACGTCGCGCCCTCCACACCGCGACGCTGATGCCCGGTGGCAGGGTGCTCGTCGTCGGGGGCCGGTTTCCGCAATTGTACGACCCGGCCACGAGCACCTGGATCCCTGCCGGAACCATGGTCGTACCGCGCTCGGACCAGTCCGCGACGCTGCTGCCCGACGGGCAGGTCCTCATCGCGGGAGGATGGGGGGGCTCCCTCGGGTATCTGTCAACGGCGGAGCTGTACACGCCCTGAGCGATGAGGAGGCCCGTCACGCGGCCACGAAGCCGTGGCCGCGGACCTTGTCTGGCGTGGTGCCCGTCATCCGCCGGAACATCGCGATGAAGGCGGAGGCGCTGCTGTAGCCCAGGTCCAGCGCGATGGCCTCCACCGCGTGTCCCTGCTCCAGCATCGCGAGCGCCTTCACCACGCGCAGACGCTGACGCCATTCGCTGAACGACAGGCCCAGGTGCTGCTGACAGCGCCGCTCCAGTGTGCGCTCGGTGGTGTGCAGCGTCTTGGCCCATTCCGTCAGGGAGCGCTCATCCTCCGGGTGTTGCTCCAACGCCGTGAGGACCGGGCGCAGGAGCGGATCATCGGACATGGGCAGGTAGCTCCCATGGGCGGGGGCCAGCGCCAACTGGTCGATGAGCACCCGGAACAACCTGCGCTCGGCGCTGGTGCGTGGCTGCGCCAGCTCATGGGTGCGCAGGTGCTCCATCAAGGACTTCATCAGCGGGCTGACCGCCATCGCGCATGCTGTCCTGGGCAACCCCCGGCACCACGCGGGGTCGAGGTAGAGCGAACAGTGGCTCGCCTCGAAGCGGTTCATGCCCCGGTGCTCCAGGTCGGGCGGCAGCCAGATGCCGTACTGCGGGGGCGCGAGGTAGTGGCTGCCCGCCAGCTTGAGCTCCATCACCCCGCTGTACGCGTAGACGAACTCACCCCAGGGATGGCGGTGTCGCGGATAGGCCGCCTCCGCGGGCAGGATCGCCGCCCGGAAATACACGGGGTGTGGAAGCTTTGAGGTGAAGGGAACTTGCAGCTGCTTCGCCATGGCGGCTTCTCGGGATGGGTTGTCGGAATCTCGCTATATCCATCCGCCCCGTCAGCCGCAGGATGAAGTCATGAGCTCCCAACGAAAACCCGCGGATGGCTTCGCGCTCGCGACCATGGTCGTGCTGTGCGCCATCTGGGGCTTCCAGCAGGTGGCCGTCAAGATGGCCGCTCCCTACGTCCCCAACCTCATGCAGATGGCGCTGCGCTCGGGCGTGGCCGCGCTGCTCGTGGCGCTGCTGTGCTGGGTGCGGGGCGAGCGGGGGCTGCTGCGCCGCGGGCCGTGGCGCGCCGGCATGCTCGTGGGCGTGCTCTTCTCCCTGGAGTTCCTCTTCGTGGCGGAGGGGCTGCGACACACGAACGCCTCGCACATGGGCGTCTTCCTCTACACCGCGCCCGTCTTCTCCGCGCTGGGCCTGCACTGGTTCGTGCCCTCCGAGCGGCTGAAGCGGACGCAGTGGCTGGGAATTGGCGTGGCCTTCGCGGGCATCGCGCTGGCCTTTGGCGGCGGCTGGCTGCGAGGCGGACTCAGCCCGGGCGTGCTCCGCGGAGATGCGATGGGACTGCTCGCGGGCCTGTCCTGGGGCGCCACCACGGTGGTGATTCGCGTCTCGTCGCTGTCCGACGCACCGCCCACGCAGACCCTGCTGTATCAGCTGGTGGGCGGCGCCGCGCTGCTGCTGCCCGTGGCCTTTCTCACGGGCCAGGCCGGCCCCATCACGATGGTCCCCGTGGCCTGGGCGAGCCTGTTCTTCCAGTGCGTCATCGTCTGCTTCGCCACCTACCTCGTGTGGTTCTGGCTCCTGCGCCACTACCTCGCCTCCAACCTGTCGGTGTTCTCATTCATGACGCCCCTGTTCGGCATCAGCGCGGGCATCCTCGTGCTGAAAGAACAGGCGGACATCTCCTTCGCGGTGGGCGCGGTGCTGGTCCTCACCGGAATCCTCATCGTGAGCGGTGCGGGCCTGCTGCGCTCCGCGTCCGCGTGGAAGCCGGGCGCGACCTGAGACGAGGGACGCCGCGGGTGTGAGCATGGGTTCACTTTCCGCGAGGGTCCCTGTTGTGTATGCAGTTGTCTCATGACCGCTCGACGCGTTTACGGCGCTGCCCCCTTCAACGTCCCCGGCGAGTTCATCGGCATCGACTTCTCGCCGGACTCGAAGCACCTGTGGGCCGCCCTCTCCACGGGGGATGACGGTCACTCTCACGTGGTGTCTTTCGACGTGGCGAGCGGGAACGCGGTCAAACAGCACAAGGCAGACGGTCACCTTCAGGTGGTGCACGCGCTGCCAGGGAATGAGGTCCTCGTGGGAGGGTGGGGGATCATCCACCGCCTCTCCGCGAAGGGCTCGGTGGTCTGGACGTTGGAGGATGGGCAGCACCTCCGCCTGGCCGGCATGAGCGCGGACCGGTCCCGGTTCGTCACCATTGAAGACAACGTGGCCCAGGTCCGTGACGTGGAGGGCCACGCCGTCGTCCACAAGCTCAAGGAGATGGAGGGAGACCTGTATGCCGTCGCCTCCAGCGCGGACGGCGCGTGGTTCGCGACCGGGTCGTCGAAAGGCGTGGTCCGCTTGTTCGACGCGCGGACCGGCAAGGCGCAGGCGAAGCGCAAGAGCACCAGGGTCCTGGCCCTGGCCTTCTCGCCCTCGGGTGGGCACCTGCTCGTGGGCCACGGCAACGGCAAGGTGGAACTCTGGGACCTGCCGACGCTGAAGCCGGTGAAGCCCTTCGTGGGACGGCACGAGTTCGGCAAGGGGCGCGGCCCCGCGGGCTGCCGGTGGGTGGGCTTCTCCGCCGACGGCACGCGCGCGTACTCGCTGGGCAACGAGGGCCAGGTGCGGACCTGGAGCGTTCCGGACGGCGACGATGGGCCGACCCTCAAGGTGCCTTCTCGCCACCTGCAGGGCCCGGTGACGGTCCTGTCTCCGGATGGGCGGTGGCTCGCCAGCGGATCCACCCAGGGCGCCCTCAGCGTGTGGTCCATGGAGGTCCTTGCGCCCATCGCCGGTGCGGCCGCGCCGTCGCCCATCCTGGGGCTGGCGCTGACGCCAGACACCGTCGTCGCCGCGTCGAACAAAGCCTTTGTCTCGTGGGAACTGGGCTCTGGCGCGCGCAAGGAGGTTGAAGCCAACTTCCCTCCCACGGACGTGAAGGCCCTGTCGTCCGGGACGCTGGTGCGGCTCGACCATTCGTCCATCTACGTCGAGAAGTCGCTCAGCGAGAGCTCCCCCGAGGCCTTCGAGATGGTCAGCTACGCCTCGGGGCCACTCGCCCTCTCCCGGGATGAGACGCGCATCGCCGCGCCCGCGCAGGAGCGGGCCCAGGTCTGGGTGCTGAAGCGGTCCCTGCTCCAGGCGGACCTGGTGCACAAGGAACGGGTCCAGGCCTGCGCCTTCGGGCCCGAGGATGCGTGGCTGGCCACCGCGGACGACGCCCTGCACCTGTGGCGGCTGGGAAAGAAGCCGGAGCTCATCCGGGACATCGCGCTGGCTGGCGGCGGACAGGTCGAGGGGCTGGCGGTCTCCCCCCGCGGGTGGATCGCGGTGAGTGTGATTGAAATCGACCGTGATGACGCGGACAGCTGGCTGCTGCTCGTGGATCCGCGAAGCGGCGAGACGCAGTGCAGGCTCGAACGGCCCGACGCGGTCCTGGGGCAGGTGTTCTTCGCGGGCGACACGCGCGTCGTGGTGGCGGATTCACTGGGGCGGCTGCTCCACGTGGACGCAACGGACCCGGCGAACGCGCGCTGGCTGGAGCCCGCCCCGGAGGACGCCAGCGCCACCTCGCTGGTGAAGAAGGCGAGGCCCATCGCGCGTCTCGGCGACACGGTGGCCCATGTGGGGCCGGACGGCAGCGTGGTGGTGGAGACGCTGAAGGACGGGCCGCTCGACGCGGGGGCTCCCTTCCTCCTGGATGATGCGCTAAAGCCCAGGAGCGGCAGGAACGCCCTGGCCCAGAAGCCCGAAGGCCTGTTCGAGAAGCGCCTGGAAGGGGCCCGGTTCCTCTTCGGGGGCCGCTTCAAGGAGGCGACGCCCGCGTTCCGTGAAGGTCTGCTGAAGGAACTGGGCGCCTCGGTCGCGGCCAGGCCCGATGCGCAAGTCACCCACCTGGTGCTGGGAAACGGTGCCGCCGCCAGCGTCGCCTCGGGGCTGAAGGCCAAAGGCGCGACGTTCGCGGAGCTCTCCGAGAGACACTTCATGGAGCTGCTGCTGCCGACCACGGCAGAGGCACTGGCGATGCTGCGGAACGAGGTGAAGGACGGTCAGGCGCGCTGGAATGCGTGGCGCAAGCGTTACATGGACGCCCAGGGGGAGCGGTTCCCGGTTCCGTTGCAGGGCGTGGACCTGGCGGGGCTCAAGCTGGGCGCGTACCGGCTCCAGGTGTTGGACTTCACCGAGGCTCGCCTCCAGGGGGTGGACTTCACGAAGGCGGACCTCACCGACACCGTCTTCCGGGGCGCGGACCTGCGCGAAGCGAACTTCACCTGGGCCTCCTGCTACCGGGCTGTCTTCTCCGGGGCGAAGCTCCGTGGAGCCCGCTTCGACGGCGCGGATGTGACGTGGAACCGCTTCGATGGCGCGGACCTGCGAGACGTGGACTTCTCGGGCGCCAAGATGAACTTCGTGGACTTCCGGGGCGCGGACCTGACCGGCGCGAAGATGCCTGGCAACGCGAAAGAGTCGAAGTACGACGAGAAGACCCGCTGGCCCAAGGGTTACAAGCCCTAGCCCCGCTCCCGCGCGCGGTCGATGCGGATGCGCAGCTCGGGGTCCTCCAGCCGATTCGCGATGGCGGCGGCCCGGGCCAGCGTGCGCTCCCGGCCCGGAGCGCCCTGGATGCGTGCGACCATCCGCAGGCCCATCACCCGCAGACGCACATAGCCGCCATCTCCTGCATGCTCACAGGCGCGTTGCGCGAGCTGGAGGGCTTCCTCACGCTCCGCGCTTCACGTCCGAATCGAGCCGCGTCAGCAGATTCGTGGCCTCGCTCCTGGCAGGGCGCGAGCACGTCCCCAACCTGACGCTGCTGGGAACAGCGACGCATGGCCCGTTCCGTTTCTTCGGACTCGGGGGGAACCTGCTTCCCAATCTGCTGGGAGCTGACGCGCCCATCGACGGAGGCCGCGGGAAGATTCACGCGACGGCTCGCGACCTCTCTGCGCTGCTGGACTCGGCGCGGCCGAGGGTGCCTGGAGAGGTCCGGGTGCTCGTGACGCACGTGAGCCCAGGAAAGGCTGAGCTATCCCCTCATTTGAAGATTCCCCTCGGAGAATGCATGAGCAGCCGAGCGAGCAAGCTCAGAGGGGAAATCGAAAATGAGGGGATGCTTCAGCAGGAAAGGCGCCGCTGGTGTCATTGCTCGCGGAGGCCCTGGATGTGGACCTCACGGTGTCAGGGCATATGGGGTCGCCCTATGGCTGTGTATGGGATGACTTCGCGATACGCGAGCCCGCCGAAGCGGAGGCCCGCCTCGCCGCCGCCGCGTCCGCGTTTCCGGAGGAGCTGAGGCAGCGGCTTCCGGCTCCAGCGGTGGGCGAGGGGAGGGCGCGTTGGTACCGGGGCACCTTCCACGTCAACCTTCCGGATGCACCGGATGGCCACGCAGTGGCGGAGTTCCGGGAAGGGTGCTTGCGATTGGAGACGGTCTCCGCCGGGTTGCCATTGCGTGGCTGAAGGGGCAGGGTGCCGGTCAGATGCTCCCCCTGCAACGTTGGCTGCCTCCAGACGAAGCCGCTTCCTACCTGCGTCCATACGCCGGACCGAGGACGAGGCCGCGCGGCGGTACACACCGAAGCGTGGCTGACGGCTCGGCATCGCGGTGCACACCGTGCAGCTCGCTGCACACGGAACGGCATGGTTCCCGGAGGACGCGGCCTCGGGCATGGCGGTTGCTACCGTGTGCTGTATGTCCAAACACCTCCTCATTCTTCTCTGCGTCCTCACCGCGTCCGTGGCCCGGGCGGATCCCTCGTTCCCCAAAGGCGAGACGTGGCTCATGATCGGCCCCCTGTTCAGCAGCTCTGCGCGGGGGTCGGGGCTGGGGCTGGAGGCGTCCCTCAACATCGCGGACGACATCCATGCCCTGGGCGTGTTCGGTCAGGCGCAGCGGATCGAGGATTCACATACCCGGCTGAGCGCGGGCATCCAGGGCAACTTCATGTTGCTGGGGCTGGAGCTGGGCGTGATGCACGAAACGGAGTCCCGGACGCACGTGGCCACCACGGGGCTCCAGATCGCGCCCTACTTCTCCTTCATCTACGGCTCGTTGGGCCTGCGCCTGGGCATCCCGCTTTTCGCCACGGAGGACCAACGGCCCCGGTATGGCTTCGAAGGGGCCGTCGTCCTGAGCCTGAAGCTTCCCGTGCTGTTGGGCGGCACCAGCGTCGCTGCCTTCCCCCATCTGTGAGCCTGATGTGGCCGGCTCCGCGCTACTCCAGCTCCTCGAGTCTGGCCTCACCCAGAAGTGCAGGACCAGGGCTCTACCATCGCATCCCCCCAGGCCAGGCGGTCTGGGCCTACGCCCTCCGCGGTGACCTGACGCAACTCTGCGAGCCTGGCGCGCGCAGCGTCGGCGCTCAGTCCGAGCTGTCGCAAGAGCGCGTAGCCGAACATGCCCGTGCGGTGAATCCCCGCCGAGCAGTGGATGACCAGCTTGCCGCCACCCTCGACGATGGCGCTCAGTTGGTGCAACACCTGCCTGAGCTCCTGGGTCCGCTCGGGGGCCGGGACCGCTCCGCCGTGAAACGGAACCCAAATCCAACCGAGGCCCGCTCGGGTCGCGGCCTCGCCAAGCTGGCGTGCGCCCTCGGTCTCCGCAAGCAGGGTGACGACGTGAGTCACCCCTTCGGCACGCAGCGTGGAGAAGTCCTTGAGCTTGGGGCGATGTGTCAGCGAGATCGCACCGCCGCCAATGGAGACAAGGTGGACATCACTCATGGGGCAGTCCTCGTCACCGGGTGCCGGAGAAGGGCCTTGGCGCTACTCCAGCTCCGAATATGCCTCGTCTAGACCCTCAAGGCTTTCGGCCACATCCTTCGCAGGGCATTTGGGGAGGTGGTCCACCAGCTTGATGACCAGCTCGTCCACCACCTCAAGGCTGACCTCACCCAGCTCGGTTTCACCCGCCTCAACGAATTTCGTAGGCGCCCAGTCCAGGTAGATTCGAACCCGCTCGCCGTCGGCCTTCTCCAGCACGAGCCGCGCGGCATCGTCAGGATGCTGATAGACCCACTTCTTCTCGGAGGATTCGAGCCAGGGAAACACACTGGACCACGCCATCGCGAAGTCGACTCCTGGCACGACGAACAAGGACTTGCTGAAGTCACCCGACTCCGCAGCCGTCACATCCCCAAAGGCATTGGGATGGGAATTCGTACCGAAGAAGATGGCTGTCTGGAAAAGATGGTACCCCACCAGCAAGTCGTCGGCTTCGGACGAGGTGCTTCGCTTGAGCTCCTCGTCAGACAGTACGCACTTCATCCACATGGTGTCCTCACGGAGGAGCAGGGAAGGAGGTGATTATAGCGCCGTCATCGCTAATGGCGACCAGAATGGAGTGAACGGGTTGGCCATCGGGGGTGAATCCCACGGAGTAGGGATACGTCTTCTGCACGCAAAACGAACCGTAAGACGGACTTTCGTGCCCCACTTGTAGTTGGGACCTATTGTTCCCGTGCGGGCTGAGTCGATGATGGCTTCGAAGATGTCGAAAGATGCCTTGAATTTGCTTTTGCCAGGTTTCGGCGAGTTCGGTCCATGTCCGCCGCCCCACTTGTCGCCATGGATGATGTGATGCAAGCGCTTTCGCGACATTGCCGGAAACCTCCGGAGTCTGTTCGCACGACGTATGTCGACGGGGTTGGCTTGTGTCAGTCTCGAAAGACGAGCCTTCTTATTCGCCTGATGTTCCTGGAGGCGAGCCTTCCCTAATTGGACGCGAGTGTTCTTTAGTTTCGTACGCAGTAATGCTCGGCGTGTCCGAGCCTGAGCCAGCTTCGAGGGATGAAGCCGTGACCAGAAGGATTTCACCTTCCCCTGTGCCTTCACCGCGGAACGGACCCCTGACTTCTTAGCCGCCTGGATCGCCTTGTCCAGGGGCTTCGTGAGGTCTTTCGCCTTCTCCGCGAGCTTCACGAACTTGGGGAATTTCGAGAGGAGCTTGCCAAGCTTTCCCGCCTTGCCTGCCCACTTCACGATGGCGGCTCCCGCAGTAGCAACCGCCAACACGATCTCGACGATGACGTACCCGATCAGCCAGCCCCGGAAATGCTCACGGCGAAGGAGATTTGGATCGTTCCAGCGGTTGGAGAGAGCCTGGATGCCTGCCTCGGTCAGCGTCTTCAGGTTCAACGATGCCGCCAGATCCCACAGGCCCTTCAAGTCCGATAGGACCTCGCCGCTCAGCAAGCTGTAGACGAGCTTCCATACCAACTCCAGCAGATCAATGAGCCCTGTGAGGAGATCCCAGACGGATTCGAGCGCGCCGTGAATCAGGCCCGCGGAAAAGGCCAGATTCCCCAGGTAGGCGTTCCCAACGTTCGTGGCGACAGCTTTGACGTCCTGCCACAGTTCATACGAGATGGAGCCTGAGCCCACCTTGCCTCGCAGGCTCTTGGCGAACTCCATGCTCGGAATCCAGATGAGGTAGCCTTCACGCGTCTGGGTCTTGTCCCAGGCCGCGTCCTCGGTCGGGTTGTAGATTCCGCGGAGCCCCTGGCCCCGATTCGCCTCGACAAGGACATTGGCATAGTAGCGCTCGTCCTGCCCCCATTGGATGGCGGACCCCTTGTAATGCTGCTTGACGATTGCCAGCGCGCCTTCGCTCTTCTTGATCTTGTAAAAGACGGAGCCGGGGTCGGGTGGGTTGATGCTGATGTATTTCTTGTAGACGAAGCCAGAGTTTCCATCCGCGAGCGTCACGAAGTACCAGTCGCCCGCAAGCTCACGGCTTACGAAAACGCGTGTGTTGAAAGCGAGTTTCTTCTTGAACGTGCCGGTCGGATCGGGCTGGGCTCGAAGGTTCACGCCAGCGCTGTTGGACACCAGGCCGACACTGTAGACCCCTATACCCATCTCGAACGGAAAGCCCTTGGGGCTGTTGGCGTTGCCAATTGTTGAGGCAGGAGTGGAGAGGGTGCTCAGGGCCGCCCAGGTCGAGGGGGCCCACGATCCCGTCCGGGCTCAGCTTCCTGTCGAACTGGAACTGTCTGACGGCATAGGCTGTGTCTGTCCCAAAGCAACCATCGATGGGCCTTTTATAGAGCCCAGCCAACCGGAGATGATTCTGGAGGTTTGCTACCGCAGACCCCGAAGAGCCCAAGCGAAGCAATTCTTCGGAGACCTCGAAACTTCCTGTGGGTTGGCCCATCTCCCACCCCTGACCTGAAGTCGCGGTGCGTGTGGGCTTGGACTGTATGAAGACGCATCAATGCGAACGAAGAACCCGGGGAGAGGGATTGGGTCTTGTCGCGCAGTGCCCTGGAGCGTTGGGTGAGGCAGGGCCTCCGATGAGTCTTTTCAGAGCGCTTTGACGTAACCGGAGACCTTCGGATTGCAGGCTCCGACCTTTTTCAGCGCGGCTTCAGCTGCTTTCTTCTCCGAGTGGATGCTCGTCACGACGAACAGCCCCGGCGTCAGGCGCTTGTGCGGCGTGCTTTCGAGGACCAGGAAGCCGCTCGCGCAGGCTTGCTCCAGCTGTGCGCTGTCGCGGGATGCGATGGCTTCCTGGACCGTCTTGAAGCTTCCGATGATGGCCGCGTAGCGCGCGGGCCGGTTCCGGAGCTCCTTCACCACTTTGCGGCCAGCGACATCCCAGCGGTAGGCATCGAGCTTCCACTCGTCGGGCTCGGCGGAGAGAAACGCATACTCCCTGTAGAAGCCCTCGACCGGTGAGCCCGGCGTCAGCGGATACGGGCCGACGTGCGAGCTTTCCGGACCCGCGAAGTTCTCATCTCCGTTCCAGGCTTCCGCCACCCCGCCGTCCTTGACCACGTAGAGACGGTGGTGACGATGGACGTGTTCGAACCCGCCCTGCTGGGTGACGAGGAGTCCCCACTGCCCGGCCTCCAGTCGTACCGGTTGGACGGAGGTCGTGACGTTCTGTTCTTCCTCGCCGGAGGTCCAGCTCTCGGAGGACTCGGCTTGAATCCCGTACGCCATGCCGGAGGGCAGCTTCGCCTTTCGCCTCCCGCCAGCCGCGTCACTCAACTCGAGCTCGAGCTGGCAGGTGTCGCCCGCCTTGTGGCAGCCCGTCGCGCGCAGGACGAACATCGCCCCGGTCGTCTCGCTCGCCTTGAAGCGCTTGAGCTCCTGTGCCGCGGGCTCGGCGCTGACCGCCCGCGGAACGCTCGCGCCCAGGAGCATGATGAACACCGAACCCAGCGCGGACCGACTTCCAAAACCCATCTCTCCTGCCTCCCTGATTGCGACCTCAGTGTCCTCCGCCAGAGAGTTTCACGCCGCCGGTCGGGCCTCCAGGGGGCACCCAAGGAGTACAGTGCCGCCCTTTCGCGAGAGGGAGGGGAGCGCATGGGCTGCTACGTGTTGGGTCTCCAGGAGATTGACCAGACGCAGGTCGCGGTCGTGGGCGGCAAGGGCGCGCATCTGGGAGAACTTTCGCGGATCGACGGCATCCGCGTGCCGGCTGGCTTCTGCGTGACGACGGACGCCTTCCAGCGCCTCATGGCAGAAGCGCCGTCCATCGACGAGCAGCTCCAGCAGCTGTCGCGCCTGAAGCCGGACGACCGCGAGCGGATCCGCGCACTCAGCGCTGAGATCCGCCAGACCCTCGAAGGGACCGCCATCCCTGACGATGTGGCGGCGGCGATCACCCACGCGCTCGCCCGGCTCGGCGAGCACGCCGCCTACGCCGTCCGTTCGAGCGCGACGGCGGAGGACCTGCCCACGGCTTCCTTCGCGGGCCAGCAGGACACGTACCTGAACATCGTGGGGACGGCGGCGATCCTCCAGCACGTCAGCCGGTGCTGGGCCTCGCTCTTCACCGAGCGGGCTGTCATCTACCGCATGCGGAATGGCTTCGACCACCGCAAGGTCCGCATGGCGGTGGTCGTGCAACAGATGGTCTTCCCGCAGGCGGCTGGCATCCTGTTCACCGCCGACCCCATCACCTCCCACCGGAAGGTCGCCTCGGTGGAGGCCAGCTTCGGCCTCGGCGAGGCCCTGGTCTCCGGACTGGTGAACGCGGACTCCTACAAGGTGCGGGACGGCGAGGTCATCGCAAAGACGGTCGCCACCAAGCAGCTGGCCATCCACGCATTGCCGACAGGCGGGACTCAGGAACAAGCGATCGCGCCGGACCTGCAGCAGCAGCCCGCGCTGACGGATGAGCAGGTCGTGCGGCTCGCCCAGTTGGGCCGGCGGATCGAAGCGCACTTCGGCCGCCCCCAGGACATCGAATGGTGCCGGGTCGATGACGCGTTCTTCTTCGTCCAGAGCCGGCCCATCACCACGCTGTTCCCCATCCCCGTGGCCAGCGACCCGGAGAACCACGTCTACGTCTCCGTCGGTCATCAGCAGATGATGACCGACGCCATGAAGCCCCTGGGGCTCTCCCTGTTCCAGCTGACGGCCTTGCGGCCGATGTTCGAGGCCGGCGGGAGGTTGTTCGTCGACGTCACCCAGCTCCTGGCCTCGCCAGCGGGCCGCGCGGTCCTCGTGGAGGGCCTGGGGAAATCCGATCCGTTGATCAGGGATGCGCTGCAGACCCTCCTCGGACGCAGCGACTTCATCCGGCCGCTCCCGGACGCGAGTCCCGTCAGGCCTCCTGCTGGCGGCGCACCCGCCCCGATTGAAACCGATCCGGCCATCGTCGACGAACTGATTGGCCGCAATCAGGCATCCATCGCCGCCTTGAAGCGCGACATCCAGACGAAGTCCGGGGCGGCGCTGATCGACTTCATCCTGACGGACATCCAGGAGCTGAAGCGGCTCTTGTTCGAGCCGAGAAGCCATCAGGTCATCATGGCCGGGATCGATGCCTCCGAGTGGCTCAACGCGCGGCTCCATGAGTGGCTGGGCGAGAAGAACGCCGCCGACACGCTCACTCAGTCCGTCCCCAACAACGTTACGTCGGAGATGGGGTTGGCGCTCCTGGAAGTCGCGGACGTGATCCGCCCGCATCCGGACGTGGTGGCCTTCCTGCGCCAGGTCGAGGACGAGGGATTCCTGGACGCGATGGACACGCTCGCTGGCGGCCGGGAAGCGCGAGACGCCATCCGCGCCTGGCTCGACAAGTACGGCATGCGCTGCGCCGGCGAGATCGACATCACGAAGCCGCGCTGGAGCGAACGGCCTTCCACGCTCGTGCCCATTCTCCTGGGCAACATCCAGAACTTCGAGCCGGGTGCCGGCGCGCGGCGCTTCGAGCAGGGACGTCAGGAGGCCTGGAAGAAGGAGCAGGAGGTGCTGGAGCGCCTGCGGGCCTTGCCGGACGGAGAGGGGAAGGCCGAAGAGACAAAGCGGATGATCGACCGGGTCCGGACCTTCATGGGGTACCGGGAGTATCCGAAGTACGGCATCGTCAACCGATACCTCGTCTACAAGCAGGCCCTGCTGGAAGAAGCCGAGCGCCTCGTGAAGGCCCAGGTGCTTCGCGAGAAGGAAGACATCTTCTACCTCACGCTCCAGGAACTCCACGACGTCGTGCGCACTAGCCAGGCGGATGAGCTGCTCATCCGTCAGCGCAAGGACGCGTTCAGGTCGTATCAATCACTCACACCGCCCCGGGTGCTCACGTCGGAGGGCGAGGTCATCGCCGGGGCATACCGCCGCGACGACCTGCCGGCCGGCGCGCTGGTTGGCCTTGCGGTTTCCGCCGGGACCATCGAGGGGCGGGCCCGCGTCATCCTGGACATGGCGGAGGCCAGGCTCGAAGCGGGCGACATCCTGGTCACCTCCTTCACGGACCCGAGCTGGACGCCCTTGTTCGTGTCCATCAAGGGCCTGGTGACGGAGGTCGGCGGCCTGATGACCCACGGCGCGGTGATCGCACGGGAGTACGGCTTGCCAGCCGTCGTGGGCGTGCAGCAGGCCACCCGGCTCATCCGGGACGGGCAGCGGATCCGTGTGCATGGGACGGACGGCTACGTCGAGCTCCTGTCATAGCCAGACAGGGACTACTCGGCGACGTACACGAGGGTGTCCCCCTGGTAGAAGGGACGGTAGCGGACGCCGCCGCACTGCTGGTAGGCGACGCCGCCCACCGTCGAGGCCGCGCAGCCCGCGGGGAGCGACGTGACGGTTTGCGCGCCCACCGGCGCCGCCACCACGGCCGTGTTGTTGCCGGAGTAGGCGTCCTGCCGGGTGGCCGTGCGTCGCGAGGTGCGCCGCGCCACCCGGCGCGACGTGCCGTAGTTCTGGGCCAGGGCCACCTCCGGGAGCACCTCTCCCAGGAAGAAGAGCCCCAGCAACATCGCCGCCGCCCGCTGGCGGGGCTTGCGCGTGTGCGTCGTCATTTCGAGCCTCCTTGCTGCGATCCGCCCTTCGAGTCCGGTGCGAGGAACGACACGCGCGCGGCATCACGTGGGGGCGTGAACTGGAACTGGTCCGGGGTGAGCTTGGGCGACAGGTTCCACTCGGACAGGGTCACCGAGTACTGCGGTGCTCCCGGCAGGTCCCGCGAGGTGATGACGTACTTGAGCGGCAGGGGCCGCGGGCCGTCCTCGACCCACAGTTCCCAGTCCACGCCGTCGCGGTTGCGGAACGCCAGGTGGTGCACGGGCACGCCGTTCACCTTGGCGCAGCCGAGGTATTTCCCCGAGCGCACGTCCTCGGTGAGCGCGGTGTAGGGATTGCTGACGAGCAGGTCACCCCCGGGCGCATCCAACCCGAGCTTCTGCGAAGCCATGTCCAACGTGGCATCCAGGGTGGAAGGGGCGGGCGTCGTCGCATAGACGTTGGCCTGCTCGCCTTGAACCGTGAGCCGCTGGCCGTCATAGAAGAGGTGGAGTCTGGCCAGGTCTCCAGCGCGGTCCACGCGGAGCCGGTTGGGCCGCTGCAGGCGCACGTCGCCCGCGCGCTGCAGTTGGACTTTCTGCCCCGAGTCGAGCACTTCATCGAGCGTCCCCTCGGTGCGGACGGAGAACTCGCGCTGCTCGGCCAGGAAGTCGCTCATCTGGCGCAGGATGCGCTGGGCCTGGGGATCGATCCTGGCATCGGACTCGGTGCGCTCGGCGGTTGCCTGCTCCTGCTGTGCGCCCGCGAGCAGGGGTGTTGTCCCCAGGAGCAGGGCGAGCAGGGGCCCGCACCACCTCTTCCTCAACCTCGCGCTGCTACCTGTGTCTGTCATGAACCCCTCCAGTCCCCAGGACGTTGGGGACATGGCCGTGGGGCTCAAAGGCTCACCGGTTCAACCGCCGCGCTGTCTGGTGCCTTGCAAAAGGCCGCCACCGCGGACCGACATCAGTGGGCGACCTTGCCAGGCGGGGGCGCGTCGCCGTTGTGGTGGCGCACTTGGGCCGAGGTGTTCCGGATGGCCAACTCCTCCATGGTGGCGAAGGTGCGGAAGGCCCACCAGCCCAGACTGAACCACGGAGGGGAGTCGACCTTTCCTTTGACGGCGATATTCACCGCGCCCGCCGCCGCGAAGCCCAGCGCCGCCAGCGCGCCCAGGTCCACGTGGCCCTCGGTGGCGCGTAGCACCTCCACGTTGAGTCCCTTGATGAACAAGGTGGCCGCTCGCGCCACGCCGCTGCCCTTCTCGAGGGACCGCAGCAGGGCGTCCCCGTCGGGCAGTTCCTCTCCAGGGCGCACCACCGTGTCCACTCCGGTGCTCCGGCACACCTCCTCTATCAGGCGCTCGACGCCCATTTCCTCGGGGTCGTGCATGCACAGCACGCTGCCGGTGAAGGGCCGCACCTGCACTTCGTTGATGCCCTCCACCCGCAGCAGGTCATCCGCCAGCGACGCAGCCTCCTTCCCGTCGCGCCGCAACCACGGCAGCCGCAGGCGGGTGCGTCCCGGTGACGTGTGGATGACGTGGATGCTCTTCGTCATGTGCGCTCCCTAGGCCCTGGCCTCGTCCGTGGGCCGCGTGCGGCCGCCTCCGCGAGCCCTCGCTTTCGCCTCCGCCATCAGGTCCTCGACGTCCTCGTGCTTCATCGCGACGCGCGCGAGCACCAGGTCGACGAAGTGGTAGGCCGAGGTGGCCACCTCCACGAGGAGCGGCCGCAGATGCTTGGTCATCAGCACGGTGCTCGCGCCCGCGCCGTAGCCCATGAGAAAGGAGGGAAGGTCGAACTTCATGAAGGTGTCTCCAGGGAAGAGGTTGTGTTTGTGACCCGCCGCGCTCGTCGCACCACCCGAGCGCCCCACGCGGGCGTCGCGCCCACCAGGGCCTGTAGGAACAGCCCCGCGCCACCCGCCGTACCGCCCGTCTGCTCGTGAGCAGCGGCATCCCCGGTGGCGCCGGAGGCCGGTCGAGGATGGCCCCGCAGGTCGGGGACCTCCAGGCGCAGCCTGCGCGCCGCGGTCGAGTGGCGCACCACCCTCGCGGTCGCGCACTGCCCATCCATGAGGAACACCATCATTCGCGACCCCCCACCCGGGGTTCCGAACGTGGGGATGGCGGCCCTCCGGAACAACACGGCCCGGTGGGCCAGCGAAGGCCGTGGGGGTGACACCTGGTCCACCCTCAGGGCGGAGTGGCCCGCGTTGAGGGCAGGGTCAACCGGAGGAGCGGCGGCGCTTGACGGCCTTGGGGGTCTCCGTCGTCCGGGCGAAGTGGAGCATCTGGTAGAGGCTCAGCAGCATCATCGTCACCGCGCGGGACGCGTCCGGGGCAGGGGCTGCTTCAGCCGGCGCGTCCTTCGGGACAAAGGGAAGCCAGGACTCCTCCAGCCGGATTCGCAGCTGGAGTCGCTCCCCGGTGATGCGCAGCCGCTGAAGCTTCGCACCGGTAACCGTCCGGCCAACGATGTGCCGTGAGGGATTGCCGGGGGAGCGGTTCGCGGCGGACGCTTCCGGGCATGGCGAAGCAGGTGGAGAAGCCGGAGTGGGCGCGCATCGCGGAAGCCTTCGAGGCC